>JAGGSN010000122.1 GCA_021159005.1 Candidatus Zixiibacteriota bacterium
GTCGCCCAACATCCCGCTGCTCTATGGGTTATGAAATAAGCAAGTTTCGATTGTTGGGTATTATTTTAAGAACTCTATGAAAAAAGCCGGATAGTAGTGTATAATATGTTATCTTAATGCAAGCTGCACTTAGTATAAAATATTCAGTATTATAGGGAGGAAAATTATATGCGTGCTAACAAAACCATAATGATAATAATAATTTTAAGCTTACTTTCCGGGTCGACTCACGCCTTGAATTTGAATCCTTTTAATAACCAGCGAAAAGACTTTATTTTTGATGTCGGTTATGGACTTGGATTCACTAAAGTCAGCTCGGAATACTATGGTATTTCCAGCAATACAATAAAAGGGGCGTTTGACCTTGAAGGTAAAATTGGTTTTGCTCCAAATAATCAGTTTCGGGTTTATATGGTTAATAAGATGTCCATTTTTGATGTGCCCAAAATGGTGGATGATTATGGAAATTACTTCGATAAGATGTAAGGCGAGGGATTATCATCGGTTTTTTACATTATTGTTAGTCCTCTTGTGCTGCCGTTTATTCCATATATGTCAAGCCATTCCACTATTGGTTTTGGAGCCAGTTATTATTTTGAGAAGGAAGCTCCTAGTTTATATTTAGATGGCGGGTTTGGCGGCAGTATTATTTACAATCCACTTGAGGATAGAACAATGGGAGGACGGGGATTTTATATTGGCGCTGGGTATGAATTTCAAAGACATTGGAGTATTAAGTGTGATATAATGCGGGGTCAATCGGTTACGGAAAAAAGTAGTGAAAATTATGGAAATACATATGATATTGAAGAGCCTAAGGCAGAAGCCTTAAGCTTATTATTAACGATGAATATGGTTTTTTATTAAGAATTCCAGTGCTGTCAGGTCCCCGTACCCGACAATATAACATCGATAAAAAAATACTGTTGGGCAGGGGCACCCGACAGCACAGAATTCATTATGATTGAAATCCTGCTTGGAATTTATACGCTCTTACCATCATAACAAAAGTATTATTTTTCTTCTACTGACAGGTTCTGTCAGTAGGATTTTCTATATTTAATATATGAATATATGATTAAATACTTGAAAAGGAAATAGTCATATCTATATTTATTCGGAGAAGTAGGAGCATTATAGAAAATGCAATAGCGCAAGAAGTAATTAACAAAACGCTGTTTATCAATAACTCTTAAGAATTGCATACATATGAGGATTTTAAAATGTTTAAAGCCGAAACTGTTTTCTGGGCAAAACTAAACAGAAAAGATTCGTCCTATCATCCTTTAATATGCCATATGCTCGATACGGCTAATGCTGCCGGTGTCTTATGGGATGTGTCTTTTGCGAATGCTTTAGCGGCCAATTGCAGTGCGGCAAGCGATGAAAACACTAAGACCGTATTTGCCTATTGGGCTGGCTTGCATGATATCGGCAAGGCTACGCCCGCATTTCAAGAGCAAAGTAAAATCCATGAAAAATGTTTGAAAAATGCCGGCTTTGTTTTTCCCTCTTTATGCGGCCAGAAAATCAGTCATGGATGCTTAACAGAATACATTATAAGAAAATCTATTCAGGAAGAAAATTGTAATATTTTAAAGAAACAAAAAATTATATTAAAACGCATTGCAATAGTTCTTGGCGGTCATCATGGGAAATTTCCGAGGGATGAAGATAACCGGTCGATAATTGCTGTTGGGGACAACCAATGGAATACGGCGCGCAGTGAACTTATAAACAGCTATAATAATATAATCAAGTCGGAGGCAATATATCAAAATACCGCTTCTGTTTTTGTCAACAACTCTATGCTTATTCTGTTGGCCGGTCTGACATCCGTTTCAGATTGGATTGCCTCCAACACTGATTTTTTCCCTTATGAGATAAAGAGCTATGACAGCAATTCGCTTGATTTAAACGAATATTTTTCACGTTCACAGGAGCTGGCCCAAAAAGCAATCAGCAGCTTAAATTGGGAAAGAAAATATTCGGGTGATGTTATCAAGGGATTCGCCGAATTGTTTAGAGATATTTCATCTCCCAATCCTCTTCAGGTCAAGGTCATTGAGAAAGCCATAAATCTTAGAGAAAAGACAATGGTCATTATCGAAGCCCCAATGGGGGAGGGTAAAACCGAAGCCGCCTTATATCTTGCCAACTGTATGAGAACCGGCTGCGGCAATAATGGCATATATGTTGCGCTACCGACTCAAGCCACAAGCGATCAGATGCTTGACAGGGTAGGTAATTTCCTTAAAGCAAGTTTTCCGGGTGATAGTATCAACCTGCATCTTCTTCATGGCAATTCACTGTTCAATAAATCATACAAAGAAATAATTGTCCGGTCTGTAGATTGCGATGGAGAACATGAAGCATCCCTAAAAGCGTCAGAATGGTTTCTTCCCAAAAAAAGAACTCTGCTGGCTCCATACGGCGTTGGTACTGTAGATCAGGCGTTGATATCGGTTTTGCAGACAAAGCACTATTTTGTGCGTCTTTTCGGTTTGACGAATAAGGTTATTATTCTTGATGAGATTCATGCTTATGATACATATACAACAACTCTGATAGAAAGACTATTGGAATGGCTGTCATCATTGAATTGCTGTGTTATTTTGCTTTCTGCCACTCTGCCAAAAAATAAAAAGCATAAATTGATAAAATCATTCAATCCTAATATTGAACAGGAGCAAATACCTGATTCTAAATATCCGGCGATTACCATAGTTAAGAATCGCAGCATAGAATCAATCACTTTTGAATCTGCTTCAGGCAAGGAAATTATGCTAAGATGGATCGAGCCTGCGGATTTGGCAAGCAGATTATCCGAATCGCTTGAGGATGATGGACATATTGCTGTTATCTGCAATACCGTTGGAAAAGCACAAGCCGTATTTCAGGAAATAGAAAATGACGAACGCTTTTCGAAATTTGTCATGCGGCTTCTGCATGCCAGGTTTCCTTTTAGGCGGCGCCGGGAATTAGCGGATGAAGTAATCGGACGTTTCGGAAAAAAACAACAACCGAAAGGTCCATCGATTTTAGTATCGACCCAGATAATCGAACAAAGTCTTGATATTGACTTTGATTTAATGATAACAGAACTGGCTCCGGTCGACCTTATCCTGCAAAGGATGGGGAGACTGCATCGCCATGATAAGGATAGGCCATCATCCTTGAGAAAACCGGAACTCTGGATTATTAAACCTGAAATAGACAAAGACGGAAAGCCCGATTTCGGCGGGTCCGGTTGTGTCTATGATAAATTCATCTTGTATAAAACATATCTGACATTAAAAAGTTTAGCGGCCATTTCTATTCCGGATGATTTACAGACTCTTGTTGAATCGGTTTATGATGAAGACAGTGGACATCAAGAATTAAGCCGAAACGAAAAAGATACATTAAGCAATTTCTATGATGAATATTTAGAAGATATTAATAAACTCGAAGAGATAGCAAAAAATTGCTTAATCCGTCCGCCATCTTTTAACGGCAATATACTCACTGAGTATTTTCAAGATTTATTAGAGGATGACCCGGATGCTCATCCCATGCGCCAGGCTTTAACCCGATATGGCCCGCAGTCAATTAAGGCAATATGTTTGCATTCGACGGATAACAGCAAAGACCATCCCGCGCTTCACGAGGAACCCGACTTTAATATGACCAGGAAGCTAATACTCGATTCGGTTCCTATCTCTCATCCGGCAATTGTCCGGTGGTTGAAGAATCAGGAGTTCCCCAAAGCATGGCAAAAGCAGTCTGCTCTTAGAAATTACAAGTATTTGATATTTCATTACAATATTTGCGATATCAAAGACGAGAACATCAGATTAACGCTTGATGATAAATTAGGGCTAACAATAACCAAAATTGAATAAAGGAGGTATATGAAAGCATCATTTAATCTTCTAACGGAACGATGGATTCCCTGTATTACAGAGCAGGGTAAATATGAAGAATATTCTATCAGGGATGTCCTTCACAAGGCGCGGCAAATCAGGGAAGTACACTCTCAATCGCCTTTGGTAACGATAAGCATATATCGCTTACTGCTGGCGATACTGCATCGGGTTTTAGGGCCGCCATCGGAGGAAGCCTGGGGCGAGATTTACGAATCCGGCGAATGGGATTTGGACGCAATCGACAGCTACCTTGATCAATGGGAAGACCGCTTCGACCTTTTCAGCGAGGAGTATCCGTTTTATCAGGTTAGGGATTTCCCGAAAAAAAAAGAAACATCAATATCCAAAATAACTCTTGAATTTGCTTCTGGCAATAGCGACACTTTATTTGATCATAATTATTCCAGCAACGATTTATATCTTACTTCTTCTCAAGCAGCTTGTTATTTACTATCTTCCCAAATCTCAGGATTGACTGGAAATAGCGCTTCAATTTATCGAGAGTTCGGTATTATCTTTGTAGGTATGCTCATTATTTTACATGGTGATAGCTTCTGGGAAATATTAACAAAAAATTTAGTGCCCTACAATGGAAAAGACCGGCCATTTGAAATTAACCCTGAAGACTCTCCAATCTGGGAAAATGATAACAATAATTTTACTTTTAATAAAAAGCCGCCTCAAAAATATTCAATTGGCTACTTAGAATATCTGACTTATCAGCATCGATATATTCAACTATTCCCTGAAAGCAGCCAAGGTGATACCATTGTAAAAAAAGTAGGTGTAGCTCAGGGATTAAAAATGCCAGAAAATTGGTTATATGACCAATTTAAAATATTCAACTTCCCAGATAAAGGAAAACCGAGCGCATTAAAGATGTCTAAAAATAAAGCATTATGGCGCGATTATGATGCTCTTCTGGGCAATAAGGGAGGTTATAAATTGCCTGAAGTAATTAGAAAATTTCGCGAAATGGTTTTAGAAAATGATATCGAAAAAACCAATTCGGATGATTTAGAGGTTTTTGGCATCTCTAATTATCAAGCTAATGTATTTATGTGGCGCCATGAACGCTTACCCCTGCCTTTCGCCTTGCTCGATAATAAAACTGCGCTTGGCAACTTATCTATTTGTCTAAGCGATGCTGAAAATATTGCCAAGTCCTTAAATACAACTATTTACATACTTAACAGCGAACTGGGCGCTAATCGCAAAGATGACCATCCGCCTATTGATAAGAACTCAATCGAACAGGCTTACTGGAATTACCTCGAACCAAAGTTCTTCGAGATTCTGGATATTTTGCCCGCCGATGGCGAAAAGGCGAAAGAAATATGGTTAAAAAACACTGAAGAGGCGGCGAAAAAGGCTTTCGAGGAGGGAGTAAAATCATTGCGGTTCACTGCCCGCGCCTTGAAAGCTATTACATTAGCTAGAAAAAAACTAAACATTGAATTGTGGAAACTTCACAAAGAGGAGGATGGAATCGAATGAACAAATCCGAGTTTGTAAAAAACTGCCTTGAAAACCGCCGAGAAGACAGGGCTGTTATGGCTAATCTTCGCCGAGGCCTCGGCAAGAAGCCGGGAACGGCTATCGAGATGCTGCCTTATATCTGCCCCTATCTTGGCGAAAAGAAAGCCGCTAATGATGCCAAGTTTATTATCGCCTCGCTTTTCGCCTGGCATCCGGAACCAACGAACAAAGGAAATATGGGCGATCATTTTAGAAGGATTAAAATGGCTTTCAATGACAGCGACAGCATCGAATTAAGATTTCAGGCATTGCTGAACGCTCATGACGATTCACTGCCTTATCACTTAAGGCAGGCTGTAAGCCTCGCCAAAGCCAAGGATATCCCGATTAATTATCATCAGCTTTATGATGATATCATTCGTTGGGGGCATCAGGATAAATATATCCAGCAAAGATGGGCTAATAGCTTTTGGGCTTATCAAGCTGACACAGAAGAAAATCAAAATAGTAACGAACAAGGAGAATAGAAATGTTAGTAGAAATTCATATTTTACAAAACTTTGCGCCATCATGCCTAAACCGCGACGATACCAACACCCCGAAAACCTGTGATTTCGGCGGCTATCCGCGCGCCCGGATTTCATCGCAATGCACTAAAAGAGCGATAAGAACATCGGATGAATTTAAAAACCGCCTGGGCGAAAATATCGCTATAAGAACTAAGCGTCTTCATCAAAATGTGAAAGCAAAACTTGCCGAAGCAGATATTACGGATGAGGCAGTTGACGACATCATTTCCAATCTTATAGCTGAATTATACAGTAAGATGGATAAAAAACATAAAGATACTACTTCAGTAGCGCTTTATCTCAGCAATAAGGAAATTGATTCAATCGTAAACGCTATTAGGGATAATTTCACGGAGCTTGCAAATAAAAAAAATAAGGATGCCGCTAAAAACCTCGCCTCTGAACTGAAAACTAAAATAAGAGACGCTTATGCCGCTGATATTGCTTTGCATGGCAGAATGATGGCTGAAAAGCCTGAATTTAGTATCGATGCCGCCTGCCAGGTAGCGCAATCAATTTCCACAAATAAAATAAACACGGAAATGGATTTCTTCACCGCCGTTGATGACCTTCTTCCCAAAGGCGAAACCGGCGCCGGCATGATGGGCATTGTCGAATACAACAGCTCATGCTACTACCGCTATGCCAATGTCGATTTACGCCAGTTGATGCACAACCTGCGCAATGATGAAGACCTTGCCCGCAGAACCCTCGAGGGGTTCCTTCACGGCGCTATAATGGCAATACCCACCGGCAAGCAAACCAGCATGGCCGCCAATAATCTTCCCAGCTTTGTATTTACCGTTGTAAGGGATAACGGACTACGCTGTTCGCTGGCTAATGCTTTCGTCAAACCGGCTGCTCCCGATTATAAAAATAGCCTCATAGAAAATTCGGCAGACAAATTAGATAAATTCTGGGGTAATATCCAAAAAGCTTACGGTTCGGACGGCATTAAGACTATGGCAGTTTGCCAGATAGGAATGGATAAGCTGGATATTCTGAAGGCTTATGAGGTCGAAAGCATAAAATCGCTGATTGAAAAAACGATGTTGGCTGTCAAGTTTGAAGAGCAAACCACGGAGAAATAATTATGAGCGTCTTATTATTGCGGCTGGCCGGTCCTATGCAGTCATGGGGGACGCAAAGCCGTTTCACCGAAAGAGATACCGGCAGGGAACCATCCAAAAGCGGCATCATTGGCCTTATCTGCGCCGCTTTGGGACGAGACAGATCTGCCGATATTGCCGACCTCAACCAATTAACTATGGGTGTCCGAATCGACCAGGAAGGCAAAATCCAAAAAGACTACCATACAACTATGAATTGCTATCAAGCTCATGGCAAAGGGTTGAAGAACAACGTATCAAACAGATATTATCTTGCCGATGCCTGCTTTTTAACGGCTTTGGAGGGCGAACACAAATTGCTTTCCGAAATACATGAGGCTTTGCTAAATCCGCACTGGCAAATCTATCTCGGCAGAAAGTCATTTGTCCCGTCACTGCCGGTGTGGATTAAAGACGGTGTATTTGAAAATAAAACTATCGAAAAAATATTTAGCGAGTATGATTGCTATGTATTCAACAAAAAATCAATCGTAAAACCCGAAGAAGATAAGGTCAAATTGAGATGCGTTGTCGATGCCGAATTCGGACGGCATGATTCTGTCAGAGATGATAAGCCCGTTTCGTTTGAAAGCAGAGAGTTTAAGCCTCGCTATGCTAAAACCTATTTCACGGAGATTGACAGCGATAAAGTTAAGGAGGTGAAATTATGTTTCTCTCCAGGCTAATCCTTAATTCGGCATCTCGTCAGGTGTGCCGAGAATTAACAGATTCTTACCAGATGCATCGCACTATCATGACAGCTTTTCCCGACCACCTCGAGGGTTTATCCGAAAGAGTTCTGTTTCGTGTCGATACCAGCCATGCTGAAAGGAAAACCTTCCTCTTGGTGCAATCATTGACCAAACCAGATTGGGATAACGGCTCGCCTGCGTTTTCACGGAATGGATCTAATAGCTATCTGTTATCCGAACCGGAAGTGAAAGAGTATAATCCTCAGTTTAGTAGCGGGCGAAAGTATTTCTTTCGTTTGCGGGCGAATCCAACTTTTAAGAGAAAGGGCAAGCGCTTAGCCTGGCTGAGTGAAGAAGATCAATTACAGTGGCTTATCAGAAAAGGCGCTGCCGCCGGATTTAAACCCGGCTCTGTAATTATCGTTCCCGAAGGAGCTTTAAGAAGCCGCAAGCACAGCGCCCAAAGCTCTGATTCCAATCACACTCACAATATGAATTTCCTTTCGGTGAGATTCGAGGGCGATTTAATTGCAGTCGATTCCGATGCCCTGCTAAGCGCCTGCAAAAGCGGGATTGGCAGCGGCAAAGGATTGGGGTTCGGATTATTGTCTTTAATTCCAAGGTAGGTTAACATGCGAAGCTTTCACGAACTCCCAAGATTCTCCGATCGATGGTCATTTCTGTACTTCGAGAAATGCAAAATTGACAAAGACGCCAGCGGACTGTTTTCTCATGATATAAAAGGTAAAGTCCCTTTGCCTATAAATCAGCTTAGCTTATTGATGCTGGGACCCGGCGTTTCGATTACTCACGCCGCCGTTAAACTGCTGGCTGAAAATAATTGCCTGATTGCCTGGGTAGGCCAGGACGCCATCAGAATGTATGGACACAGCACAGGCGGAACATACAGTTCTAAAAGAATGATTGAACAAGCTCGTCTGGCGTCATTTCCCGAATTGCGAATATCTGTCGCCAAAAGAATGTATCAGCTTCGTTTTGATGAGGATATTCCCGAGAATGTGACAATAGAGCAGCTAAGAGGAATGGAGGGCATAAGGGTCCGCGAGGCTTACGGAGACCTTGCCCTGCGTTATAATGTTGAATGGAAAGGACGCAATTATGACCAGCAAGACTGGTATAAATCAGACCCTTTAAATCGCGCTCTTTCTGCGGCTAACGCCTGTTTGTACGGGATATGTCAGGCGGCTATTATTTCGGTGGGGCTGTCGCCCGCTCTGGGTTTTGTACATACCGGCAAGATGCTGAGTTTTGTTTATGATGTCGCCGATTTCTATAAAACCGACCTGTCAATTCCTATCGCTTTTAAAACGGTATCCGAAAACCCGGAACACCTCGAACGCGAGGTGCGGGAAGCCTGCCGGTTTGATTTTCACTTGTCAAGATTGATGGAACGAATCATTCCTGATATAATGGAGGTTTTCAATGTTGGTGATAATCTTAGAGAAAGCCCCGAAGAGTTTGAGGGGAAAATTATCACGCTGGCTGATAGAACCAAAGACTGGGGTATTTCTGGGAAATCTCTCGAAGAGGGTGAGGGATGAGTTGCTGAAAAAATTAAAAGCCGAGCTTTTAGTTGGAGCCGCAACGGTAATCTGGAGCTATCCGAATCCGCAGGGATATTGCTATGAAACGATTGGCAATCCAACCCGTAAACTCGAGGATTTTGAAGGACTGGCGCTAATTAGAATAAAGGAGGATGCCGGGCGAAAAACCAAATAGTATCTTGATGATGTAAGGCGGGTTACGCTTATTATCAAAAAGATATTGCTTTATTTGGTTTTATTTACTTATTTGAAAAGTACTGCTAATATGTTTAGAGTATTCCCCACACACGTGGGGGTGAACCTGCTGTGTGCTTAAGTGAACTTCTATTGGTATTAGTATTCCCCACACACGTGGGGGTGAACCGTGTTGCCGATTCGGTATCATACAATATACCGTTGTATTCCCCACACACGTGGGGGTGAACCGATTACGGTAGTGTTATTATGTATCGCAGGTTCAGTATTCCCCACACACGTGGGGGTGAACCGCATCATGCTATAGAGTTTATTGCGGATGTCGTGTATTCCCCACACACGTGGGGGTGAACCGCGGGATAACCCACCGGTTTGCTCATACCTGCCGTATTCCCCACACACGTGGGGGTGAACCGAGGGCATTTTGAAAACATTTTCGATAGGATTCGTATTCCCCACACACGTGGGGGTGAACCGGCAGGTCTTGCCAAAAGGAAAATCATCAGTCCCGTATTCCCCACACACGTGGGGGTGAACCGCCGTCATCGTCCCAGATTTTTCGATGTATAAGGTATTCCCCACACACGTGGGGGTGAACCGCAATTATAATCTGCTGTATGAAGACCGCGAGTAGTATTCCCCACACACGTGGGGGTGAACCGGCAAAAAAGAGATACATATTGATGCTTGTGATGGTATTCCCCACACACGTGGGGGTGAACCGGGAAGATGGTTTTGGGTTTACTGGAGCGAAAAAGTATTCCCCACACACGTGGGGGTGAACCGATTTCACATGGAGTGATGTGGCTGACGGTAATAGTATTCCCCACACACGTGGGGGTGAACCGGGGCATATTTCCCTTAGCCTTTTATCAGAACCAGTATTCCCCACACACGTGGGGGTGAACCTTAAATCCCTCGAATGAAAAGCTACAATTTGAGTATTCCCCACACACGTGGGGGTGAACCTCGCCGGTTTTTCAAAAACGATGCGTCAGCTGGCGTATTCCCCACACACGTGGGGGTGAACCGCCGCCATGTTATTATAAAGATGACAATTTTTAAGTATTCCCCACACACGTGGGGGTGAACCTGTCGCTGTCGTTTTCTAAAATAGACCCGTCGTAGTATTCCCCACACACGTGGGGGTGAACCTATCGGCGTCGGTCAAAACTTTCAGGTTCTATCAGTATTCCCCACACACGTGGGGGTGAACCTTGGGCAAGCCTTTGACAGGAAAACCCTTGACCCGTATTCCCCACACACGTGGGGGTGAACCGACAAAGCATTCTATCGGGATGCACAGGGTCGGCGTATTCCCCACACACGTGGGGGTGAACCGAAGGAAGCAAGGGATTTAATTATTAAGCCAAACGTATTCCCCACACACGTGGGGGTGAACCGACGGAGTGAGTGTGCTGGAATTAGCACGACGAAGTATTCCCCACACACGTGGGGGTGAACCGGCGATGTTGGCGGATTGATAGAGTTCGAAAGCAGTATTCCCCACACACGTGGGGGTGAACCAGGAGAAGGTTCATAATGCCTAATTATAATCACAGTATTCCCCACACACGTGGGGGTGAACCTGAATCACTGTCATCCGTAACATGCTTATAAATAGTATTCCCCACACACGTGGGGGTGAACCGGACGACTTCTTATCAGTCTTCATATACGATGGTGTATTCCCCACACACGTGGGGGTGAACCGGTAAAATTTTTATCGGGATTAAATGATGGTGATGTATTCCCCACACACGTGGGGGTGAACCGATAGGCAGAGGAATACGGATACATCCGGATAAAGTATTCCCCACACACGTGGGGGTGAACCGCGGAATTTAGTTCTTGCTCTCAATACCCGCCGGGTATTCCCCACACACGTGGGGGTGAACCTATCGCTGTCGTTTTCTAAAATAGACCCATCGTAGTATTCCCCACACACGTGGGGGTGAACCGAGCGACCGAAGGGAGCACCTAAGGGCGCCCGTTGTATTCCCCACACACGTGGGGGTGAACCGGCGGGTGCGATAGTTTGGGCGTTGACCGGAGCGGTATTCCCCACACACGTGGGGGTGAACCTTTCAATGTCGCCTTTGAATCAATTAATTCAATCGTATTCCCCACACACGTGGGGGTGAACCGGCTGAACAGACGGCAGCAATACCGGCTGATGCGTATTCCCCACACACGTGGGGGTGAACCGGGGAATAATCGCTCTTTTTAACCAATTAATATATTATGATAAAAATGTATTTAATGGGGAACAATCATATATATTTGAATGTATATTGATATTAATAATGATAGTTAATTAGCAAATCTAAAAAGGAGAAAAAATGAAAAAGACTATGTTCGTATCAATAGCCGCAATCTTTGTAATTGCCGCCGTTTCCGCTTATGCCGGCTGTGGAGGCTGCAGCTCTAATGCCAAAGCTGATATTTCTAAAGGCAATCAAACAAAAGCAGCTGCCGCCAAAGCCGCCAAATCGGATGCTATTGCCATTGTTTGTTCGATGGTTAAAACCGATGGGCATGTTTGCGATGACGCCTGTAAAACCATGCTGAAAACTAAATCGTCTGCCGCCGCTTGTTGTGATGTTAACAGTCCCAATGCGCTATGCTCGCCGAGTTGCGCCATGATACAAAAATCAACCGCTAAAAAGGCTTCTGCGGCTAAACATATATGCGATGCAGGATGCGCCAATTGCTGTATGTTAATGTCTAAACCGTCTTTAAAAGATACCGATACAGCCTCTCCGAAAACCATCAAGAAAACGAAAGAGATTAAAAAGTTTAAAACATCAGATACTAAAACAAAAAGCAAAAGCTAAATATGAGAATGTAAATAGATATTAGCTGTTCTCAGTAAGTTAATTCTGCTGATAGCAAACAAAGGTCTTAGCGCCTATAAGCCATCATCAGAATGCCGCAATTATCAATAATATTCCCGGCAAAGGAGGTTGCCAGGCCAATTAGACAGCCCCTGCAGATTATACGGGGGCTGTTTTTTTCTAAAGGGTTGACCACTACTGTCCGGCCTTTTTTATAGGGTTCTTAAAATAATACCCACCAATCGAAGCTTGCTTATTTCATAACCCATAGAGCAGCGGGATGTTGGGCGACTCCGATAAACATCGGCACTTCATCTTTTATTTTGTTAAATATTTCGAGCTAAGATTTTAGTAATTGATTTTAATTTGATGATTACCCATTTGCGTCATTCCCCCGCCGCGGCGGGGGAATCCGGGAATCCTCCAGCGGCGGACGGGGCTATTTGCTAAACCAATGGCGGATAGTAAAAATACCGTGCCCCGTGTCCGCAGACAGGCGGGCGCCGGCAGGCAG
>JAGGSN010000123.1 GCA_021159005.1 Candidatus Zixiibacteriota bacterium
TTCAATGCTAGCTACCAAGCTCCTGCTTGGTAACTATGAACCAGGAATAAATGACCTGACAGCTTAAGGAAAATAATTTTCTCGAAAGGAACGTGAATTTCAATGATAGCTACCAAGCTCCTGCTTGGTAACTATGAACCAGGAATAAATAACCTGACAGATTAAGGAAAATAATTTTCTCGAAAGGAACGTGAATTTCAATGCTAGCTACCAAGCTCCTGCTTGGTAACTATGAACCAGGAATAAATGACCTGACAGCTTAAGGAAAATAATTTTCTCGAAAGGAACGTGAATTGGATTTAATTATATTCGAGGATAAAAATGCTGATGGTTTCTATCCCCTATCGGTATCTCATCCTGTATTCGATTTGTTTTATGGATGCTATAACATTGTCGAACGCTATCGAAGGTTTTTCAAGCCTGACAACATTTGTTTAAGCTGCCGCGAATATTTGGCTGATGTTGCCCGCGAAAAGTATGAAGTTTCCGTTAATAACTTTGACGCCATTAAGAATGATTGCCTGCTTATTAATGCGGCTTTGATGCCGGATGTTCAGCTATATAACCAGCTTTTAAATGCCAAGCCTGATACTGCATTTATTAGCGATAATGCATTAATCGGCGCCAGACTATCGGCTGATAAATTTAATGACCTGAGTGCTGAAAACGGCTTGCTGTTCGAGGCTGATAATTTTCGGAGTATCTCAAATATTATCGATATAAAAGACTCGATGTTTAAACATCTATGGGATATCGTTAATTATAATGGCAGAGCAATTGTATTTGACTTGAAACATATACCCGGCATCAGCAGTTGGCAAAGCTCTTCTTTATCGAAAAAATATGGCAGTAATGTTTTTGTCCATAAAACTGCTCAAGTTTTCGATGACGCATTTATCGACGCCTCTGCGGGACCGGTAATAATAGATGAGAACGCTGTAATCGAGGCGCGGACATTGATTCAGGGACCGGCATATATCGGCAAAAACAGCCGGGCTTTGGCGGGTATGATAAGAGAAGGCTCAAGCCTTGGGCCAACCTGTAAAGCAGGCGGCGAACTTGAGGAAACGATTATCATGGGTTGTTCAAATAAAGCACATGAGGGATTCATCGGGCATGCCTATATTGGAGAATGGGTAAACCTTGGAGCATTGACGACCAATTCGGATTTGAAAAACAATTATTCCGAGATACAAGTTCAGTTAAACAGCCAGCTTATTCCGACAGGTTCGATTAAGGTTGGCTGTTTCATAGGTGATCATACTAAAACAGGCATAGGCACGCTCCTTAATACCGGAATGGCGATAGGGTTTTGCTCGAATATATATGGCGGAGCTTTATTTACCGATAAGGAAATCGGTCATTTCAGATGGGGAACTCCCGGTAATCTTGTTGATTTCAAGTTTGAAAAAGCAATTGAAATAGCTAAAATAGCTATGAGGCGTCGGGATATAAAGTTTACATTAGCTTACGAGAAGCTTTTTAAACATATTGCCGATACTGTTTGATTAAAGACTTGCTGCTGCACACAGACATGCCTTAGAGACAAGGTCTTGTGCCAGCTGTTGGGATTATTATGAGAGCATTAGCAAGAAAGTATTGGTTTACATCAAGGATTAGGAGGACAGCTTGCCTGAATTGAGAAAAGATCCAATAATCGGAAGGTGGGTTATTATTTCTACAGAGAGAGGCAAGCGGCCTACTGATTTTAAGAGCGTAACGAAAACCAGGAACCAGAAATTATGTCCATTCTGCAGTTCAAATGAAAGTTCGACGCCGCCGGAGGTTTTTGCGATTAGAAATAACGGTTCGGCTCCTAATACGCCGGGTTGGACGCTGCGAGTGGTGCCGAATAAATTTCCAGCTTTGAAAATTGAGGGCGATTTAAACCGTGAAGGAGTCGGTATTTTTGATAAAATGAACGGCGTTGGCGCTCATGAGGTAATTATCGAGACGCCTGATCATATGAAAGACCTTGCCGATTTAGAGTTTGAGGATTTCAGGAATGTTTTGCGCGCCTTCCGTGAACGGATTATCGAATTGAAAAAAGACTCTCGCTTCAAATATATACTGGTATTTAAAAATCAGGGCGAGTTAGCGGGCGCCTCGCTGGAACATTCTCATTCACAACTAATCGCAACTCCTATTCTGCCAAAAAGAGTCATGGAAGAATTAAACGGCGCCAAGCGGTATTATGATTATAAAGAAAGATGTATCTACTGCGACATTATCAGGCAGGAATTAAACGACAATATTAGAATCGTTGCGGCCAATAACATGTTTATAGCGATAGAGCCATTTGCCTCACGTTTTCCGTTTGAGACATGGATAATGCCGCGTTTTCATGAATCCAACTTTGAAACGATAAGAGGCGAGGCAATAATAAGTTTGGTATCTTTGCTGAAAGAAACACTGCAAAAGCTTCGAACAGCTCTAAATGACCCCCCCTATAATTTAATGATACATACCGCACCGTTAGACAACTATTATCCAAAAGAATATCATTGGCACATTGAAATTATACCCAAGCTTGTGAAGGTTGCCGGTTTTGAATGGGGCACAGGTTTTTATATTAACCCGACAACACCTGAGGATGCCGCCCGGTTTTTAAATGAAGTTAAGCCTGTTTCGGTTTGATTCATATAACCCCATGAAGGAGAAATAAATGAGTTCATTACAAATAGCATATATATCGCCTGAGGTTGTTCCTTTTGTTAAAACCGGCGGGCTTGCCGATGTAGCCGGAGCCTTGCCGGATGCATTAGCAAAAATGGGAAATACCGTTAAAGTATTTCTGCCATTATATTCATCCATCAGTAAAAAGAAATACGGAATAAAGCCCTTGAAATCCGATATTCCGATAACGGCCGTATCCAGTCAAGAGACATTCGATCTGTATCATAGCTCTGAAAAAACAGCCGGCTGCGAATATTATTTTATCAAGATGGATAAATATTTCGACCGAGATGATTTATATCTGTCGCCTGAAACCGGCAAGGACTATAAAGATAATGACGAAAGGTTCATTGCATTTTCCAAAGCGGTCTTGGAATCTATTATCGCTTTAGAATGGAAACCGGAAATAATTCACTGCAACGACTGGCAGTCCGGTTTGATTCCCGCAATAATAAAATATATTGATTACGGCGCCGGTTATTTTAAACAAACTCGAACGGTTTTTACAATTCATAATATAGCCTATCAAGGGCTATTCCCTGCCAAGACGTTCCTCAAACTCGATATAGAAAAGACATTATTTTTCCCCACCAGCGGGTTTGAATATTATGGCAAAATCAGCTTTTTAAAAGTCGGGCTTAATTTCGCTGATGTTTTAACAACTGTATCAAAACGATATGCCAAGGAGATTCAATCATCCGAGGAATACGGCTGCGGTATGGAGGGAATTTTACGCGACCGCACTAATGATCTTTATGGCGTTCTTAACGGGATAGATTACGATATCTGGGACCCAGCAGCGGATGAGCTGATAAAAGCAAACTACCAGCCTGATAAGCTCGCCAACAAAAAGAAGAATAAGAACGCTTTGAGAAAAATAAACAAGCTGCCGATGGTGCGTCGGGATGTTCCTCTTATCGGTATGATATCCCGCTTTGCAGACCAGAAGGGATTCGATTTGCTCGCTGAGGCAGCCGATGACATTTTCGAGCTTGATATACAGATGGTTATTCTTGGCTCCGGCGATGAGAAATATGAAAAGATATTTGCTAAACTTGCGAAAAAATATCCTAAAAAGCTGGCGGTTAATGTAAAATTCGATAATAAACTGGCACATCTTATCGAGGCTGGTTCTGATATGTTTTTGATGCCCTCTCGCTATGAGCCATGCGGCTTAAATCAGCTTTACAGTTTAAAATACGGAACCGTGCCGATTGTGAGAGAAACCGGCGGCTTAGCTGATACAATAACCAACTGCAACCCGGTTAAAAATACCGGCAATGGTTTTGTGTTTAAAGACTACGACAGCAGTGAATTGCTTAATGTCATTAAATTTGCCGTGGAGGTTTACAAGAGTAAAAAAGCCTGGACCGATATTATGAAGCGGGGCATGATGCAGGATTTCTCATGGGACAGCTCAGCGAAAAAGTATATGCAGATATACAAGAAAGCGTTAGAGAAATAGGCATTGCCGGTATCGGGTAGGGGATGCCTGCACGATAATGTTGGTGCACGGGGACGTACACCAACCACGGCTTTTATCAACAATCTGGGGCATCCGCTTAATGAAGACAACCCTGCTTTTTTAGTTTTTAGCTCTGGTTACCAAGCGCCGCTTGGTAACCAGAGGGTGCATCCGCCCAAGGCGGGCGTTTTTGCTTTTTTAGTTTTTCGTTGTTACGCTGACACTATCACATAGTATCGGCGGCACTTTACCCATACAATGAGGCCACATCGCAACAGCGGCAAGGCTTTGTGTTTTGCCAATATCGACTATTCTTTTCAGCGTTTTATAGGCATTGCCGGCTATCATGACATCTTTAACCCTGCCGACTATTTCGCCTTTTTCGACATATAAACCGGGACTGGCGCCGACTGAAAAATCGCCGTTGGGTATATTGCCGCTATGAGCACCCATCGCTCCCTCGATGATTATACCTCTGTCGATTAACTTTATCATCTGAGCTAAGGATTTCTTGCCCGGTTTAATCTGCAGATGAGCCAGGGCAGGACTGCCCTCATAGCTATTGCCCGTCGAATCAGTGTTTAGCTTGCTGGCATAACACAGATCCGAATAGAAGTTTTTCAACACGCCTTTTTCGATAATCTTCATCGGCTTAGTCGCCACTCCCTCATCATCGAAAGCGCGCGCGCCCGGGAATCTGTCATCATGTGGGTTGTCAACGATAGTGAGCTTTTCATCAAATATTTTTTTGCCAGTCAGCCTAGCAATCGGCGACATTTTTTTATATACATTCACCAGGCTTGTGCCGCTAAGAATTCTCCAGATTAATGCCGTTAAACTGTTGGGCATAAACAGGACTTTCATCTTCCCGCCCTTTGGTTCAACCACCTTAGATGATTTATTGTAGATATTAATCAGTTCCTTAATCATATCTGCCGGCATTTGTTCAAAATATTTTTTTTCATGAATTCTATAGACAGCAGAAGCCGAACCGGGATATGTTATACCGCCATAGGAGAAATAGGTGGTAAACTGATCGGCGATATCAGTTCCGGCGCTGTTAATAATACGGATTTTCTTTATATCCATGGCTGCGCCAGCCATAATCTCGCCATCAGTCTGCGACTGCAGATGCTCACAAATGCGGGAACATTCATTTACTAATTGTGTATTCGACAGGGAATCGGCTGATAAATCGTATGTGTATAAATGCGGCAGTTCATTAGTGAACGGGAAATTATAGTTAGCCTCGACTCCGCCCTTGAGAGAATCAAGCGCATTTTGGATAAGCTCTTCCCTATTGAGCAAGTTTCTGGTTTGGGTAACGCCAAGACTATTGTCTTTAATAATTCTCAAGCTAACCACTGTTTGAATCTTGCTTTCAATCTCATGAAGTTTGGCGTTGCTGAATTTTACTTCATTGTTTGTATATTCGGTTGAATAAACCTCAACCTGATCGCTGACTTTTTTTGCCATTTCCAATAGTTGTTTCATTATACACCTCCCACAACGAGTTTGTTAATGAGCGTATGAGGTCCGCCATGACATGAACGGATATTTAGTTGGCCTTTGCCGCAGCCGCCTACTTTGGTTAATTCTAAATCATTACCTACCGCGGCGATATTGGCTAAGGTCTGATATAAATTGCCAGAGATATTTATATCGCGCACCATTTCGCCGACTTTGCCGTTTTTCACAATAAAGCCGTATTGAGCGCCAAAGGTGAAATTTTCACCAGCGGTTTGACCGCCTTTGGCATCCAGAATGTAAAGACCATCCCCAAGCATGGCAACAAGCCCATCGAAACTATGTTCGGCAGGTTCAATAAAAATATTTCCCATTCTGATAATAGGGGCATATTTGTAGTCTTCCGCGATTGAATGGCCGGAAAGCGGCTCATCAAACTCGACGGCGGTTCTTCGTGAATGCAGACGGCCGGTTAACACGCCGTTTTTCATAAGCTGAGTCGGACGAACACGCACGCCTTCATCATCGTATTTGTAAAATCCGAGCTGGTCCGGCATAGTCGCATCATCTTTGATATTTGTTATATCGCTGCCGAGCTTATCCCCTATTTTCATCTTGGCTCGCATTGCCGGAAGTTTTTCGATTATATCCGCCTCGGAGAAATGCCCGAATGCCTCATGGGCAAACACTCCGGACAGGCTCGGATTAACGACACAGTTATAAACTCCGCCTTTAACCGGCTTAGCCTTTAAAAGATCCAAAACGATACCGGTTCTTTTTTCAATAAGCTGTTCCTGGTTGCGAATCGTCGAAAAGCCATTACTTCCCCCAAACCCGACTCGAACATTCTGAAGCAGGCTGCCATCCTTAGCGGCTATTTCACCGCCATAGCTTACAGTTATTAAGTCTTCACGGATTTCCGAACCTTCTGAATTTAGAAAATATTTTTCTCTGATGTTCTCTTTATAACTTAGCGTTGTGGACACAACTTTTTCATGGCTAAGCGGAATATCATTATATTTCCCGGCAAGCTCCAGCTTCTCATCCATTGAAATATTTCTGGGGTCTTCTTTTAGCGTCGGGATGAATGTATCCTTGATGACTTCCGTTGCTGCCAGTTTAATCGGTTTGTCGATATTTCTTGCTATTAGCTTGGCGTTTTCCTCGGCAATACGCATAGCGTTTTCAGCATCGCCTACTTTGGTAAACACCACCGATGACATGCCGCCATTTACTAAAACCCTTAGCACATAACCATCAGTGGTATTGGAGCTGATTGCTGTTAGCTCCTTGCTGTTGAAAGTAATAACCGCATCTTTTTTTACCTCATACCGGATATCGGCATAATCCGCCTCAACCCTGTTGAGAATAGCTCGCAGTTTTTCAAACATTTTTCCTCCTTATTTATTTTATTTTTATTGCATCAAGATGTCGGGTTTCTACTCGCCGCTGTCCGCCTTAGGCGGAAAACCCGACTTACTTCTGTTATATAAACAGAGGGCGTATGCAATACGCCCCTACGCGCCGGGGTGTTCATTATAGGCGGACGCCCCTATGCTCATATTATGTTTCGTGATTGACAACCATCTTATCATGCGTACAACTCTTCAACTCCTGATTCGAGCTCTTTTAACATGTAAGCCTTAAAGCTTTGATACCTGCTTTCCTCAATAGCTTTACGAATATCTTTTATTAAAGTTATATAAAAATACAGATTATGAGCGGTAGTCAGCCGCAAGCCGAGTATCTCCCCTACCGACAGCATATGGCGAATATAGGCGCGCGTAAATCCTCGGCAGGCAGGACAGCCGCATTCCGGGTCGATAGGCCGATAATCCTCCGCATAGACAGCGGCTTTGATTGTCATCTTGCCCTTGCGAGTAAATATCGTGCCGTTGCGCGCATTGCGGGTGGGCATGACGCAATCGAACATATCTACGCCATAATAAACAGCATCAATGATATCCTCCGGCGTGCCGACTCCAAGCAGGTGGCGCGGTTTAGCTGAGGGAAGCTGCGGCGCCAAATAATCCAGAATCCTGATTAAGTCCGCTTTGGGTTCGCCAACCGATAATCCGCCCAGTGCCAAGCCGGGCAGGTCTAAATCAGTTATATCCTCGAGGCATTTTTGCCGAAGGTCTTCGAAGATTGAACCCTGAACGATACCGAAAAGCGTTTGATGCTGAGGATTTTCCAGCCACTTGACTTTAGCGCGCTTCATCCATGCCAGCGTACGTTGAGCGTCTTTTTCCGCCTGATGCTGTTCGGTCGGATATACGGTGCAGACATCCAGCGGCATAATTATATCGGCGCCAAGTTTGCGCTCAATTTCTATTACGTTTTCAGGCGTGAAGATATGCCGCGAACCATCGCGGTGCGACTGAAATTCGACGCCTTCATCTGTTATCCTGTTTAAGGCTTTCAGTGAAAACACCTGATACCCGCCGGAATCGGTGAGAATCGGTTTGTCCCAACCGCTGAATTTATGCAGACCGCCGGCATGCGCGACAATATCGGCTCCCGGGCGAAGGTATAGATGATAGGTATTGCCGAGGATTATCTCGGCACCAAGCTCTTTTAATTCGGAGGGCGACTGCGTTTTAACCGTGCCGAGCGTGCCCACCGGCATAAATACCGGCGTTTGGATATCGCCATGAGCCGTTTTTATTAAGCCGCATCGAGCATGACCATCAGAGGATAATATTTTGAAACTGAAATCGTTTATCATTTCCCCTTTGTGTAGCCGTAAAAGCCATGAACTTTGGATAAACCTGACCAGTATTGACGGGCATTCGCTGCATAAATCAAGGGATCTAATTTTTCCACATCTAATGCGCCATCCGAATTCAGGATGGACTTATCGATATGAGTGGCGACTATTTCAGCAATAAAGATGTAATGCGAGCCAAGATTGAGGGTTTGCCTTACCATGCATTCGAGGTTTATCGGCGATTCCTTAATAAGCGGCGCTTTAATTTTTTGCGCAGGTTCAGGAGTCAAGCCGGTTGTCTTGAACTTGTCGAAATCTCGGCCCGAATTGTTGCCGCAGAAGTCAACCTCTTTGACCAAATTGCTTCCGGTCATGTTTACAACAAACTCTCCGCTTTTTTTGATAAGCTCATAGGAGTATCGTTTTTCTGTGATAGAAACCGATATCATAGGCGGTTTGGAGCAGACAATGCCGCACCAGGCAATCGTGATTATATTTGGCCTATCATCGATATCGCCGCATGCAACCAGCACAGCCGGCAGCGGCGTCAACAATGTTGTTGGCATTAAAGATTTTTTCGCCATTTAATCCTCTCCCTGTTTATCATCAAAATAAATAAATCTCTCTAAGAGCTTCACATAATTGGACCAGCGCTGACCGGGCTGTCTGGTTTTTGCTTTCACTTTTAATATGCCGCCAACCCGCGAATCCAACAGATCGGCTATCGAAAGCACGTTGGCTTCAAGCGTTTGGGGCAAAACCGGTGATGCTTTCTCATAAGCATCATGATGAGACAATACCAAGTGACGTACTAATCTCTTTTTTTCGACAGGAAAATCGCCAAGGCGGTCGATTTTGCGGGAGATGATTCTATCGGCGATTACAATATGGCCTGTTAACCTGCCTTCATCGGTATAATCGAAAAAGTTGTCGAGCGAGTATGTATCCGCCTTGCCGACATCATGAAGCAAAGCCCCGGTGATTAACAGGTCATGGTTGAGGTCATCATACAACTCGCATGCCGCCCGGCACAGATAGGCAACATTCAATGAGTGCTCAGCCAGCCCGCCGATGTATGAATGATGCCAGAGCTTGGCGGCTGGCGCATACGAGAACTTTCGTCTAAGTATGCCGTCATTAAAAATCTCAGAAAGCAGGGCTTTGTAATGAAAATCCCGAATGCTGTTGATTATTTTATCGATTTCAGCCAGCATTTCCTCGGGACTGCGCAAGCCGGTTGGCAAAAAATCCGAGGGGTCATAATCACCATCCCTCAAAGATTCCATAGATATAACATTTATTTGAGGAACATCCCTATATGTACCGACAGTTCCGGCAACTCTGATTATATTGCCGATTGATATATCCTGAATATATTCCTGCGCGTTCTCCCAGCATACCCCGCCAATACGGCCGGTTTTGTCGCCAAATTCGAGGCTTAGATATTTCTTGCCGCCGTATTCTCTAATATCAAGCTTGCGCAGGACGAAGCTGTCATTAATAGTCTGGCCGGGAGTGAGTTGATTTACCCAGGATTCTTTCACGAGATTTCTCCGTTTAAAGCTGCTGTCGGGTTTGGGGACCCGACAGCGTAAATAATAATAGTTTTATAAAATAAGGAAATAATATCGAATGTAAAACGATTTTTTTCTTGGTCTTAAGCTGTGTTTGGAGACAGGGGAGCGAATTTAGTTTGCTGCGTGTGCAGTTAAAATGTCGGGTTTTTCCCCGCCGCGGCGGGTCAGAACCCGACCTATTTTGCTAAAATTCCCACTGGAACAGGACACTGCAGTAAAGTTAATGAATTTGTTAGCTGGTTAATTAATAGTTATTTATGTCAAACATAAAATGTTCAAATTTATCAAGAATTAATCTTTTCCTTTCAATTATGAATTTTTCAAAATTTTCAATTTTCCATAAATCAGTGTCTTTAGGAATAAGATGTAAATCCAAATAATCATCACCTTTGTTTTTAAACCATTCTTCTGGTAATGTATCGGATTTACCACCAGAGCCATTTTCTTTAGCAGTTAATAACATTAAATTCGCTATTTGATCTCTATCATATCGTTTATATCTTAATATATCTTTCCTATCCGTGTTTGGATTAATATCTTTAATTCTTTTTAACGCACTTTGAGGGAATATATGATCAATTTGTGGTTTATTATTTTCGTAGCTTGGCTGATAATTAAAACCATACCAAATATTAAACAACAGGTGGATTTCTTTTGACAAATAATGCTGATTTATAATTGTATCCTTTGAAACTTCTAAATTTCTACCGTCTGCTCTAATAATTTCAAAAATTTCATCAACATTAAAATTTTTATTCTCTTTAATTTTTTTAGTGCATTTATCAATTAAACCATCTGGACTACCACTAAAGGCTCCTGTTAGCAGTGTTCTTAATAGATATTTGTTTAAATCTCTACTTTTTTTCCATTCATCTGGTAAATAATATTTAAAATATATTAATGGTATCAAAACTAAATATGATGGCAATGTTTTATCAGTTTGTAAAAATGTTTTACCATAAATAAAATCCTTTACCTCTTTTATTGCATTTGAAATTTCATCCCAATTTTCTATTATTTTCTCTCTTGTAGATTTATCCCTAAACTTTTCAACCTTATATGCTGCACCTTTATTTAAAATAGCAAGGCAAGTTTTTAGTGTGAAATCTCGACTAAAATTATATCCTGTTTTATTTAATTTTTCTAATAACTCTTCCATTTTTTCATCTGCTTCTTCCCAACTTGAAGTAAGTAATGAAAACAATAAATCGGACTTTCCAAGTTGTGTTCCACCTGAATTAGCACGAATAAATATTTCTACAATTTCATCTTCACTGTAAAGTTCGGGATTATCAACACTATCAACTTCTTGAAATATTAAATTTTCTTGTGATGTGAATATGTCTTTTATTAAGTCTATATTATCCTTAATTCTATCTTTTTTGAAATCTGATAATTCACTTTTTGATTTTGCAATAATTTCTTCTCCTATTTGTCTATGTTTTTTATTGCTAAAAACTATTTCTTTAATTTTTACCCAAGGGAAATCAACTTCATTATTTTTAATAAATTTAAATTTATATTTTATATCGTCTGGTGCTACTGAATCACCACTTAAAATATTAATAACCAATTCATTATTTTCATAGCTTCCTTTTAAGCCAATAAAAAAGCTTTGTAATCTCTGTTGTCCATCTAAAACTAACATTTTAACTTTGTCATCAACAGGAATATAAGAATCAGTCAATTTTAAACTTTTTTTATAATTATCAATAAATTTTCTTCTTCTAATTTTTCTTTTTGTTTTCCAGACTAGTAATGTTCCAATAG
>JAGGSN010000124.1 GCA_021159005.1 Candidatus Zixiibacteriota bacterium
CTGCCTGCCGGCGCCCGCCTGTCTGCGGACACGGGGCACGGTATTTTTACTATCCACCTTTGAGTTAACTAACAGTTTTCTGGATTCCCCCCGCCGCGGCGGGGGAATGACATAAATAGATAATCATCGAATCAAAGTCGACTTCTGAAATCTAATTCCTCCTGTCGGCGGACAGGCATGAAATATTATGCAAAGCAAAAAGTAGAATAGCGATGTTTGCTGGAGTTGTCCAATGTCTTGTTGTTCTATGGGTTGCTAATCAAGCAAGTTTCGCTTGTTGGATAATATTTAAAGAACTCTATAAAAAAGGCCGGACAGTAGTGATATAATAATTAAAATATATTGTGCTTGACAAAAGTCTTTTCATAGGTGAGGGATAAACAGATACCTTCTACAATTATTATTTAATAAATACAAACTCGGGGTGAGAGGATTTGAACCTCCGACTCCTTGCTCCCAAAGCAAGTGCGCTGCCAGACTGCGCCACACCCCGTTGAATGACACACTGAATATATCGGCAAAAAACAGATAGTCAAGTATAAACACTCAGGAAAAATGTCATATAATCCCGAAAACCTTTTTGCTTGACTAAAACGACATATTAAACTATTAAACAACCAATAAAAAAGCGTATTACCGGCAGTTTGCACCCTGCTGTCCATTTAAAATAGATGTCCGGAGGTTGTTTTGAAGCGTGTCATGATTTTTGGAATTATATTTATCGTCCTGCTAACCATTTTAATCATCACTCTAAATATCTACCGTAATGAAGATACCGGCGTATTAATCCTTTCGGGGATAATCGAGGCTGAGGAAAATGATGTCTCATTCAGGATGCCCGGACTCATTACTCATATTTATTTCGATGAGGGCGACTATATCGATTCAGGCGCAGTAATCGCCGAACTCGATAGAAATGAGCTAAACGCCGCTGTTGACCAAACAAGTAAAAATTACGAAGCCGCTAAAGCCGCCATCGTCAGCCTTGAAGTAAACCTTGAAACTATAAATCGCAATCTCAATAAGATTAGCAAGTTAATAGCTGCGGGAGCGGCCACGCAAACGCAGTATGACGACTTATTCGACCAAAAACGCCAAACAGAAGCTCAGCTTAACTACTCACAGAAAAGCCTTGAAGCCGCCAAAGCCGCAGTGGATATGGCGAATATCAGGCTTGATTATGCCGTTTTGAAAACGTATGCCAAGGGCAGAGTTCTATCCCGTATGTTTGAACCGGGCGAGGTGGTAATGCCTGCCGCGCCGGTGGCAACAATCGCCGATTTGGATAACTTGACAATAAAAGTCTATCTTCCCGAAAGCTGTCTTGGGGCAATCAAGCTTGGCCAAAATGTCGCTATTCAAATCGATTCACACCCCGAAAAAACATTCCCCGGAACCATTACGCATATTTCGGATAAAGCCGAATTTACTCCCAAGAATATCCAAACTAAAAAGGAACGGGTTAAACAGGTTTTCGCTGTGAAAATAGCATCCTACAGTCATGATGGCATTTTGAAGCCAGGCTTGCCTTGTGATGTTGTAATATCAATACCAAACAAATAACAGCTTTCCGGGTTTTAAGTAAGGCGTATCATGTCCGCAATCAGCATTAAAAATCTCTGTAAATCATTTCAGGATGTAAAAGCCCTAGCGGATGTCAATTTAGATATTGACAAAGGCGCAGTATTCGGAGTGCTTGGTCCCGATGGCGCCGGTAAAACCACCTTGCTAAGAATACTTGCCGGCGTTATGACCGCCGACTCCGGAACGGTCAACATACTCGGCTTTGACATAACGGCGGATATCGAATCAGCCAAACAGCATATCGGCTACCTTTCCCAGCGGTTTTCGCTTTATCCCGACCTGACGGTTTCGGAAAACATCGATTTTTACAGCCGTCTGTTCAAAGTTGACAAACTTGAAAGCTATAAGAGAAAAGCAAAATTGCTTGATTTTTCCCGTCTCGAACCATACGCCGACCGCACAGCCAAACATCTGTCAGGCGGCATGAAACAGAAACTTGCCCTATCGTGCGCATTGATACATACACCGAAAATCCTCATTCTTGATGAGCCGACTACCGGCGTCGACCCTATCTCGCGGCGGGAATTCTGGAAAATACTGTACGACCTTCTGACAGAGGGCGTAACTATAATATTCGCCACACCCTATATGGATGAGGCCGAAAGAGCTAACCGAGTCGCTTTACTTCATGAAGGGAAAATTTTATCCTGCGAAACGCCGGAATATCTTAAGCAGCAATACAGTCATCATCTTGTTGGGCTTATAACCGATAATAACCGTCTTTGCAGAAATCTGTTGCAGGATGAATTTGGTGCTCAAAATGTCTTATTTTTCGGGGATAAGCTCCATATCAAAATACAGGATTATGATGCCGGCGTGCAGGCTATTACAAATATCCTTCAGCAAGCCGGAATCGAGTTATTATCAATCGAGCGAATAGTTCCCGGTATGGAGGATGTCTTTATAGATGCCATCACCTGATATATCTGTCGAGGTTAATAATCTCACTCGCAAATTCGGTAATTTTACCGCCGTTGATAATGTCTCATTTGAAGTAAAAAGGGGAGAAGTGTTCGGATTTTTAGGCCCGAACGGCGCCGGAAAATCTACCACTATACGCATGCTTTGCGGTATAATTGCCCCCACAAGCGGCACCGGTACTGTCAGTGGTATCCCGCTGGGCAAAAACAGCGATAAAATCAAATCAATTATCGGGTATATGTCGCAGAAATTTTCGTTGTATGAGGATTTATCCGTTTTTGAAAATCTCGATTTTTATTCCGGCGTCTATCCCATACCGAAAGGGAAACGCTGTCAAAGAGTTGATGAGGCGTTGGAAATATCTGGCCTGACCAAACGCAAAGACCATATAACCGGCACGCTACCCGGCGGCTTGAAACAAAAGCTGGCGTTGGCGTGCTCGCTGCTTCATCAGCCCGAAGTCCTGTTTTTGGATGAGCCGACCGCCGGAGTCGATCCTTTGTCCCGGCGAAATTTCTGGGAGATGATTTATAAGCTGTCCGAATCGGGCGTAACGGTTTTTGTAACCACACACTACATGGATGAAGCGGAACATTGCGACCGGATAGCTTTTATAGCCTCAGGCAAGCTGATTAAAACAGATTCACCGGAAAACCTCAAGCAAACAAGCCGCAAGCTTTTAGAGATTGAATGCTCTGATTGGGCTAAGGCTATCGAGATATTATCATCAAACGAGGCGGAGATTGGCGAGTCGGCGTTGTTTGGCGTAAAAATCCATGTATCGCCAAACCCCGGCGCTGAGGATATAATCAAGAGCATGTTATCAGCCTCAGAATGCGGCTTTGTAAGTGTCAAAGAAATACTTCCCTCGCTTGAGGATGTATTCGTTTCGCTATTGAAATCGGAGAAATGATGCGGCTTAAGGCAATATTTTTAAAAGAGATGATTCTTATTGCCCGTGATAAAAGGGCTTTGTTTCTGATATTAGTGTTCCCTGTTTTTATGCTTATCTTATACAGCTATGGAGTAACGTTTGATATTAAAAATGTTTCCACAGCGGTATTGGATTATTGCGCCAAGCCGGCTTCAAGGGAGCTTCTTAATAAAATTAATTCTACAGAATATCTCAATATCGAATACTATGCTGAAAACTATGATGATATTTATCGGCTGTTTTTAGAGAATAAAATTGTCTTAGCATTAGTTATCCCGCCCGATTTTGATAAGAAAATCGCTCTTGGGCAAAAAACTAAAATTCAGGCCTTGGTAAATGGCTCTGATGCTAACACCGCCAGCGTAGCGATGGGTTATCAGGCGGCTATTATCTCCTCCTATGGAGCTGAATTAGTTCGGGAAAATATCGCCAAACGGGGATTAGCTTCCGCAACAGGTGGGGGAGTGATTGAAAAAACGAGGATTTGGTATAATCCCGAATTAATATCGATAAACTTCATTGTCCCCGGCGTTATTGCAGTAGTAATGATGATTTTGGGTTCGGTGCTAACCTCCACCTCGATTGTCAGGGAAAAAGAAACCGGCACTATTGAAATGCTGGTTTCCACACCGATTCGTTCCCAAGAATTAATCATAGGGAAAATACTGCCGTATGTAATCGTCTCATTTATAGATATAATAATCGTAATAGCCATAGCCCATTTCGGCCTTAAGGTGCCGCTTAAAGGCAGTGTTTCGCTTTTAATGTTTGGTTCGCTTTTGTATCTAATATGCGCGCTTGGCGTAGGCTTGTGGACTTCTAATATTTCCAATACGGTCAGTTCATCGCAAATTATAGTGATGTTTCTGGGATTGCTTCCAACAGTGCTTTTATCGGGTTTCATTTTCCCGATTAGCAGTATGCCGACTGTGGTTCAGGCTATCACTTATGCTTTTCCAGCCAGGTATTTTATTGTCGTCTTAAGAGGCATTTTCCTTAAAGGCGTTGGTCTTGATGTATTATGGCCGCAGTTTCTGTTTATGTTCGTATATGGTTTGGCGCTTTTAGTGTTATCAATCGCTAAATTCAAGAAGAAGATTGGCTGATATATGTTGAGAATCATACCAATAATCAAAAAGGAATTAATCCAAACAGTTCGTGATAAGCGGGCGTTTATGATTTTGCTTATCGCCCCTATATTGCAATTGCTGGTTTTTGGTTATGTTGCCACTACCGATATTAAAATGTCGTCATCCGTAATATGCGATTATGACGGCACTCCCCAAAGCCGGGAATTTATCGAAAAGTTTTCCGCCTCCGGTTATTTTAATGACAAGTATTACGTCAAATCAATGACCGAATTTGACTATTACATAGATTCGGGCAAAGCCGTAATCGGCATGATTATTCCGGCCGGTTTCCAAGAATTGCTCAACAAAGGTGAACAGGTACCTGTCGGGTTTGTCCTTGATGGCGCCAATTCTAATATGGCGACCATCCTGAGCGGTTATATTCGGTTTGTAACAGCCGATTATTCAAATCAGATTGCCGCCGAAATCAACTCGCGCAAAGGAATGGCTATCGAATTGCCCATTGATGTCGAGCCAAGGGTCTGGTTCAACCCCGATTTGAAATCGGTCAATTTCATGGTGCCCGGTGTTATGGGGATGCTAACCCTGATTATATTATTAAACTTGTCCTCGTTATCTATAGTCAGGGAGAGGGAACTTGGCACAGCTGAACAGCTTGTGGTTTCGCCGATTAAGCCGCTCGAATTAGTGATAGGCAAAATCGTGCCCTCCGCAGCCGCCGGATTCTTAGTCATTACGTTAGTTTTAGTTGTTGGCTTAGCCTGGTTTAAAATAGATTTTATAGGCTCGGTTTTATTGCTTTATTTCTTTTCGGGATTTTTCTTTTTTTGTGCCATTTCAATGGGCTTAGTAATTTCAACATATTCCCAAACCGGCGACCAGGCTATGTGGGCTAATCAATTTATCATAATGCCCAATATACTTCTCTCCGGATTTATTTCTCCAATCGCTAATATGCCTGAATCTATCCAATATATTACTTATCTTTTGCCAATGCGCTATTATTTGAGTATTATCAGGGGCATATTTATTCAGGGTGCTGGTTTTGAGGCGCTTTGGCCGCAGGCGGCGGCTTTATTCGGTTGGGGTCTGATTGTGATGGCAGTAGCGGCATTTCGGTTAAGAAAACATTTAGTTTGATTTTTTGGGAATAAAACATATTATTCGGGCGTAATATATTATGAGAGATACAAATAATCAGGAAGAGAGTTTGGTCCGGAAAGCATACCGATGGCTGTCATATATTGTGGCATCTATGTTTATCGTGATGGGGATCGGTATTCTGACCAAGATTCTGCTGCCGGGACCGTTTCTGACATATATGCAAAGGCTGATTCTTGGCGGTGTTATCTTAGTATACGGAATAGCTCGCTTGATAATGTTGTATGTGAAAGGCAGAAAGCAAAACAAACCAATGTAACTATAAGGAGTTGTCTCGAAACAACCTAAAAAAAAGCTTGACTATACATTGGATATTTATATTATAAAGTTTTAGCTTTTTGGCAGGATAAAGGCAGTTAGTTATTAAAAAAATAAATGTTCCCAAGTGGAGGATAATTGTGTTAAAGAAAGCACTGATAATTATTACAATATTTTTAACAGCGAGTATTGTTTTTGCTCAATCATCGAGTAAAATCGCTAAAGATGTTGATCAACTAATCAAAGATGGCAATCTAACTGCCGCCGAGGCCATGGTAGATTCCGCTTTAATTAATGCTCCTGAAGATTATAAACTTTTGCGCGCTAAAGGGAAAATATTGTTTGAAAAAGAAGATTTTCCTCAGGCTTTGGAATATTTCGAAAATACGCTCTTGCAGAAGAAAAAAGACCATGAGGCTTTATATGGCGCCGGAATGTCGGCTTTAAAAACCAACCAGTCTCAAAAAGCCTTAGATTACTTTGAACGCGGCATCAAAACCAAAAAGCTGAAAAACGAATTCCTGTACGGCAAGGCAATAGCCTTGATGAATCTTGGCGAACTGTCGGAAGCTGATGTAGTAATTCGCAAGGCTATAAAAAATGATAAAGAAAACCCGACCTATCAAAGGGCATGGGGCGATATTAATTATGCCAAAGAGGTCTGGACATTTGCTATTACCGCCTATAAAAATACATTAGAACTGGATTCATCCCAAACTGACCTTTTATATAAATTAGCCAAGGCAAATTTATATTCCAGAAATGTTAATGAGGCCGCAAATTATTATAAGGAATATATCAAAATTCACGATGCCGACACAACTGCCTGGCGGGAACTCGAATTAATCTATGAAAAATCAAATAATCCCTCCGAAGCTGTATTCTGCTGTAATAAATTAACCGACCTTAAACCCAATGACGGTGACAACTGGTACAAATTAGGCGATTTGCAGTTTAGTTTGCATAACTACGAAGAGGCCGGAATAGCCCTCGAAAAAGCTGTCGAGCTTGGCGCAAATGTTGCCGAATCTTATAAAAGATTAGCGAAAATATATCAGCTTCGCAAAGAATATTTCAAAGCCGATAGCGCCTATACCAGGTTTGAGAATGAACTTGGCGCGCCCGATGACCCCGTTTATTGGTTTAATAAGGGAAAGGTAATGATAAAAGTTGGCCAGAAAGATGCCGCTTTCTTCGATAAAGCAAGCAAAGCTTTCGATAAAGCCATCGAATTGGATTCCACCGAGGCCAGCTACTGGGAATACAGCGGTCTTGCCAGATACTACAAGCAGGATTATGCGTCGGCTATTCCGTTCTTTCAGAAACGCATTGAGCTTGGCAGTGAAAGCGTCAATTCGCTCAGAAACTTAGCATTCTGTTTCCTGAAAACCGAAAAGTATAAACTTGCCGCCTCGACCCTTGAGGAAGCGATTGCCTTAAAGCCCGAGGATGCTGTAATGCGCCAGATGATTGGCAAAATCTATGTTTTCCTGCATGGCCAGAGCGGCGATACACTTTATACGCTTAAGGCTATTAAACACTATAAAGTAGCGCTAACTGATACAACCGGCTCCTTGAAACCTACCGAAAAGTGCAAAGTGCGCGGCGACCTTGGCTACTGTTATGTTGTTTTGCGGGAATCAAAGAAGGCTATCTCGATGTTGGAAACAGCAATCAAATGCGATCCGAAGAATATCGATTATCTGTATAACCTCGCCAGTTCCTATCATCTTGATAATCAGTTTGATCTAGCTAATAAATATTATAAAGAGGTTTTAAAAATCGATCCAAATCATATGGGGGCAAAGGAAGGCAAAGCAAGAACCACTAAAGTAGGCGGTTAATAACAATTACTCGACAGGAGTATAAATGGCAAAAAAGAACGAAATAAACCCTGAAGAGCTTCGGTATAACTATCTTGGCTTTGAAGTTGTGCCGGGCAAGCTAAAGGAATTCTGGGACTCTGATGAGGAAAAGAAAAGCTATATCGATAAGATAAGGGAAAAACTCAAAACCACTCAGGTTATCGAACGCGATTTCTCGGTGGTGAATTCCAGCCAGATGAACAAAGCCGATAGGATTATTATCTCAGTCGCCTCGGTTTTTTTAATTCTCTCGCTATTAGTACCCTATTATAATTTCGAGGCTTTCGGGGGCAAGGTTTCTGGCAGCGCAATTTCTTACCTGGCGAATCTCGGCTATATCAGTAATTTTTTAGCTTGGGGCAGCTTAACCATGAAACTGACTCTCGTGTTTTCGGTATTCATGATATTCTTTAGCCCGGTTATCGGCATTCTCAACCTTATAGCGCTGAATTCAGGCAGGAATAAAGCTAACTATTTTTCGCGCTTAAAATCTATAAGCCGGCTTAATATCTTAGCAATTCTTTTATATATAGCGCTATTTGCTTTGGTTGCCTCAGGTCAGCTTAACCCCTTTGGTTCGCTTGGCATAGAAGCACTTGGCGAAAACTTTACATTACTTAGCGTAATCAACATGGCAAGCGTTAGCATATGGCTTAATATTGCGGCGCATTTACTGGGATTATTGCCAGCGTTGGAACTATAAGAAATAATTTAATAAATCTTAGGAGGAACTAAGTGAAACAATCCGTATTTTTCTTCATCCTGTTAATTGTCGCTGTTGGGGCAGGATATGTAATCTGGGCATATTTACTGCCGGACTATCTTCGGGAGGGCGGCCCGCTTGTTATGTTTTTAATTGCTATGTTAATCATGTTGGTTGGCTTCATTATTGAGCGCAGTTTGACGCTAAGAATTGCCAAAGGCAAATCATCAGTACAATCGTTTTTTAAAAAAGTTGTTACCATGCTTCATTCCGGCGATTATGAAGGCGCCATTGCCGCTTGCGACAAACAGCGCGGCAGCGTAGCTAATATCATCAGAGCAGGAATTGAAAGATATAACGCAGTAAAGGATGATACTACTATAAATGCAGAGAAGAAAATCGAAGAGGCTCAACGGGCTATCGAAGAGGCTAATGCTCTTGAGGTTCCGCTTTTGGAACGCAACCTGATTGCGCTTTCAACAATTTCTTCAATTGCCACAATGTGGGGCCTTCTGGGAACCACAATCGGCATGATTAGAGCTTTTTCGGCAACCGGTCATCGTAAAGGCGGCGTTATCGATGCTCAGCAGTTGGCTGTTGGTATCTCTGAAGCGCTGGTGAATACTGCCGGCGGTCTGACTAATGCTATCGTTGGTATTATTGCTTACAATGTGTTTATAAACAAAGTCGATACCTTTAATTATACAATTGATGAAGCCTCCTATGAAGTAATTCAGTTGCTTAAAGAGAAAGAAGGCGCTTAATGGCTGGTAGACCCAAAAGGAGAGTTGGCGTACTAATCGATATGACCCCGATGGTCGATATCGCTTTTCTATTGCTGATTTTCTATATGGTAACTACCCAGTTTAAACCGCCGGAGAAAGAAAAAGTCGCTCTGCCTATGTCTACATCGCAAATCAAAGTGCCTGACAAGGGTATCATTAATATCACTGTCAATAAATTTGACGCTTTGTTTGTCGAGTATATCACTAAAGATAAAGATACAGGTGATATCGTAAGGGAGTCCCCAGAGGTAACGCTTCGCACTCTTAACTATAACCTGACAACGGCCAGGTTAAAACTGGGTAACCCGGAAATAATTGTAAAAGCGGATAAAGAATGCAGTTATGGAATGATACGAAGTGTAATGAACACGCTTCAGGATGTTGGCATCGACCATTTTGCGTTGATGACAGATATGAAAACTACTTCATATACATCTGAAGGTGAAACGGAGGAACCATCATCATGATAAAGGAGGTGAGTTTATATGGGAGCTGTTGATACCCCGCAAAGAGAATCAAAAAAAGCAAAAACTGGCGGTAAGCTCAAACGTCCTAAAAAACGTATCGGTATTCGTATCGATATGACTCCCATGGTCGATATTGCATTTCTGCTTTTGATTTTCTACATGGTTACAACTGTTTTCTCGATGCCTCAATCGATGGAGATAAACCTTCCGCCTAAAGATATTGATGAGAAACCTTTACCGATAGCAAAATCTAAGTTGCTGGAAATTCTAGTTGACACTGATGGCAATATTTTCTGGCTGCATACTCCAAAGGGTCAGGAAGATATGAAACTGCCGGAATATATCGAGTTAAATAAACTGCAGAAGTTTCTATTCCAGAAAAATCAGGATGTGCCCAGGCTGGTTACCGTATTGCGTATCGATCCTAAATGCCGATATGAAATGATGGTAAATATCATCGATGAAATACAGGTAATTGAAAGACGTTTTAAGCAAGTCGACCCTGACTGGTCCTACAGGTTCAGCCTTCAAGATATGACTCAATGGGAGCACCAGCTGATGCAGCAGGCTAAAGAGAATATGGGCATGGTTGTTGCCGAAGAAGGAGGCGAGGCATGAACAGAGCATTAGCAATGTTAGCCGGCTATGGCGCCTTTGAAATTAAGCGGGCATACCGCAAGAATCTCAGTATCGGTATGATTGCCTCCAGCGCTTTTTTCCTGTTTGTAATCGGCGGAGTAGTTCTTGTCAATAAGATTACTTCCAAGCCGCCGGAAGCTGTCGGCAGGATAGTTTTAAAAACATCCGCCGACTTAGGCGCGCCGCCAACTCTTTCTACCAAGGATATCCCAATCAGAGTTGCCGCACCCGAAAGAGCGATGCCATCTGTAGGCGTGCCCACACCGGTACCGGATGAGGAAGCTCCAGAGGAAGTGGAAATGGCAACAATGGATGACCTCGCCGCTATGGCTGCTCCGCCGCCGGTGATGGATTTGGACGATGTCGGCGATAAGGAAATTATAATCGAAGACCTCGAAGAATTGCTGCCGTCATCGGATGAATTCGTCGCTTATGACGAAATGCCGGAAAAAATTGATCCTGTCGAACCTGCATATCCCGAGATGGCAAGACGCGCAGGTATTGAAGGCGTTGTCTGGGTTAATGCCTTAATCGATAAAGAGGGAAAAGTCCGGGATGTAAAGATTATTAAAGATTCCGGAGCTAATGCCGGTTTTGAGGAAGCTGCTATCGAAGCCGCCAAACAAACTGCATGGAAACCGGCTATTTCCAACGGTCAACCGATAGCGGTATGGATTTCATATAAAATAACTTTTACGCTGAAATAGTTCCCCTTCAAATTATTTTATTGCCCGGTTGTTGAAAAACAGCCGGGTTTTTTTATAGGGTGTTATTAGTGCGCGGCTGACCTCCTGGTTTGCCCGTCCTTTACACACATAATAATGGGGCAGACGAGGACGTCTGCCGCCCACTGCGATGTTGTGTCAGTTCGTAGTCCGCCTAAGGCGGATGAACTGACACATCTTGCTTGATAAAAAAGCTTCAAAATTATCGATTAATAAATTTGAATAAAATCCTTGCTTTAGTGTATAATGCAACAAAATGTAAAATTTGAAACATTTAATATAACTTTTCGTTATATTAGATGTCTAAAAAAGAAAGGGAAGTTATGGATGATCAAATTCAAGACCAAGTAATGACCGCTGATAACAGCGTTGAGTTAGGTTTCTGGGGAAATTTCACTAATATCTTTGCCAATCCGCGCCGGACATTCGAATCATTAGATAAACGGCCAACATGGCTTATGCCCATGTTGATATTGATTTTAGTAACGGTGATAACAACCCAGATTGCCTTTCCGATTTTAATGAAAGCTCAGATGGAAATGTTAAGAAATAACCCGAACATAGCACCGGAGCAACTGCAGGTTATTGAGCAGCACATGTCTGAGGGTGTAGCCACTCAACGGATTGTAACGGTAGTATCTCAGGTAATCGGCACGCCTTTGGTATTTTATTTACTGCTTTCATTTATATTTTATTTCATCGGTTCGGTTATACTTGGCGGCGATGCCACATTTAAGAAAGTGCTTTCTGTCTTTTCATGGTCATCCTGTATTTTGATACTTGCATCGCTTGTTAGTTTTCCATTGATATTGATAAAGGAATCCATGCAGGTATCCATATCGCCGGCGCTCTTACTATCGGATGATTCGGTTGGCACTACTCTTCATACTCTATTGTCCAAATTTGACTTTTTTACGATATGGTTTTTAGCGGTATTCGCCTCGGGGTTTGCCGCAATTTATAAATTTAGCACGGCCAAAGCGTATATTACAGTTGGCGTACTCTGGGGAATCTGGATTACGCTTTCCACAACCTTGGCAGATGTATTTAGTCGTTTCGGAATGTAGTTAAAGAAAGAGAGAAGTTATGAGCCGAAAACTCCATTTATCGATTATCATAATTGCGATATTAGGACTAACCTTAAGCGTATCGGCAGAAACATATACGCTGGAAAAATGTATCGAAACCGCTTTGGAAAATAACTATGGGGTTATTGCGGCTAAAAACAATTATAACGCCACTCGATGGCAGTTGAATTCCGCCTATGGACGAATATTGCCATCAATTTCTATTTCCACCGGAGAAAATCAAAGCTGGTCTGCCTCGCAAGGTTTAGATGCAAATAATAATCCCATTATCTATACCGGAAAAGTTACCTCAAGAAGCGGCAGCATCTCTATCGGTCAAACTTATTCTGGACTTGGTTTAGGTACCTATGCTAATATTTTATCTAATCAAGCTCAAAGAAAATCAGAATATTACAACCTCCTTAGCACAACAAATGAATTGGTTTACACAATAAAGCAATCTTATTTCAATATAGTAAAAACTAAAATGCTGGTGGATCTTTCTAAAGACGCCGTAAAAAGGGGAGAGGAACAGTTAAAAATTGCGCAAAGCCGTTATGATCTTGGCTCTGCCTCTTTATCTGATGTGCTCAAGGCTAAGGTGCTTCGCAGTAATGCCAAGCTTGAACTTATAACCGCTGAAAATAGCTTCAGTCTCGCTAAAGCCGATTTAAACTATAAAATGGGAATTGATGTTGGCAATGAATTCGGCGTAGTCGAGGATTTTCCACAGGAGAAATCTGGTTTTACTTATGATGAAGCTTATAACATTGCGCTGTCAAATAATCCATCATATCGTAAAGCTAATTATGATTTCTCATCTACTAAAGCAGGTTTGCTGGCATATAAAGCAAACTTTTTGCCGTCATTTTATTTTAATGTTTCGCATAGTACTACGCCTGATGATTTTGGAAATATGCTTGATTTCAAAATGAAGGATGCGAGTTATAGTGTCAGATTTGGCTTAAGTTATTCCCTGTTTAATAATTTCAGCGATTATGCCAGCGTCCAAACATATAGAAAAACCGTAGATTCTCAGAAAGAAAATCTGGAAAATACGAGGAACTATGTTGCCCTTGAGGTTAAACAAGCATTTCTCGACATCCAGCAAAATGTCGAAAAATTGAAAGTCAATGAGGAGAGCGTAGCCGCTGCCCAGGAAGATTTAAATATTGTTAGAGAAAAATATAATCTCGGCGCCGCTACTATAATCGAGGTTTTAGATGCCGAGGTTTCCTTTAAAGAGGCGCAAATCAACCAGGTGCAGGCGTTGTTTGATTATAATCTTGCCATTTCACGCTTAGAAAAAGTAATGGGCAGGTAAAAAAAGGAGATATTGTGGCAAAGAAGAAAAAATTATTTTTAATAATCGGCGCAGCGATAGTATTTGCTGTTTTCATCGTTCTCGCTATAGTTAAAAATCAGGAAAAACTCATTCCGGTAACTGTTGAAACTGTCGAAAAAGGAAAAATAATATCTATAGTTACCGCCAGCGGCAAAGTTGAAGCGAAAACTAAGGTTAATATCTCTGCCGATGTTATGGGCAAAATTATTAAACTGCCTGTGGTTGAAGGGCAAAATGTTGAAAAAAGTCAACTTTTGGTTGAAATCGATAAAACTCAAAATCTTACCGATGTCGCCCAGATGAGAGCTGCGCTTGCTCAGGCTAAAGTTGGCGAGGAAGAAGCGCAGATTAATTACTCAAGGCAAAATGAACTTTTCAACCGCAAACTTATCTCTCAAGCCGAATATGATATCGCCCGAATCAATCTTGACCGCGCGAAAGCTTATGTCAATCAGTCTCAGGCAAGCCTCGATAGAGCTTTCGACTATCTCGATAAATGCACGATTAAAGCCCCTATGGCCGGCACTATTACTACGTTAAATTCTGAAGAAGGGGAGAACGTTATAATCGGCACAATGAATAATATCGGCACCGTAATTATGGTCATATCCGATCTATCCGAAATTGAGGTTAAAGCCGATGTCGATGAGACCGATATCGCCCGATTGGAATTAGGCCAGGAAGTGGAGATTTTACTGGATGCTTTCCCTGATACGACTTTCAATGGTAAAGTTACCGAAATCGGCAATGCGGCAAAAATTACCGGAGGCTATACAGAACAAGTAACCAATTTCGAAGTAACTGTTTTGATAACCGATACGGTTCCCGGAATAAAGCCCGGCATGAACGCTACGGTAGATATTACCACTAATATCCGGGATGATGTTATCAAGATACCGATTCAATCAGTAGTAATGAGGAAACCTCCCAAAAAAGAACAAAATAATCTCGATAGCAATTCCGGAGCAGTTGCCTCGACTAACGAAAGCGATTCATCTGCGGTAAGCGATACCGGCAAAGATAAAGAAAAAGAAATTGACGGTGTTTTTATAGTCGAGGACAAAACAGTTAAGTTTGTGCCCGTTGTTGCCGGCATTTCAGACCAACAGCATATTGAGATAATTTCCGGAATTGAACCGGATCAAAAAATCGTAACCGGCACATATAAAACTTTGCGGACCCTTAAGGATGGCGATAAAGTTAAGCCGGATGAGAAAAAATTTGATGAATCTTCATCTTGAGCAAGTTCTTAAACCGCTTGGTTGTTAGGAGAAAACGTGCTGATACAGACAAAAGATATCTGGAAAATATATGAGATGGGAGCGGAAAAAGTTAACGCTCTCCAGGGTGTAAATGTCAAAATTAACAAAGGTGAGTATGTTGCCATCATGGGGCCATCCGGTTCCGGCAAATCGACGCTGATGAACCTTATCGGCTGCCTCGATACGCCGACTCGCGGCGATTATTATCTTAACGAACGGCAAGTATCATCCATGAATGATGATGAGCTGGCTTTTATACGCAACAAAGAAATAGGGTTCATATTTCAAACATTCAATCTGCTGGCGCGAGCCTCCGCTCTTAGAAATGTGGAACTGCCGTTGATTTATAACGGCACAAAATCGGATGCTCGTATAGAAAAATCCAAAAGCGCCTTAGAAAAAGTCGGACTTGTCGATAGAATGAACCACAAACCAAATGAGCTTTCCGGCGGACAACGTCAGAGAGTGGCAGTAGCCAGAGCGCTGGTGAATAACCCATCGATTATTCTTGCCGATGAACCAACCGGCAACCTCGATACGAAAACAGGCGAGGAAATCATGCAGCTAATCGCCGACCTTCATACACAGGGCAATACAATAATCGTAGTTACTCACGAAAAAGATATCGCCGCTCATGCCGACCGCGTTATTTACATACGCGATGGCCTTGTTGAAAAAGAAGAGGTTGTAAAAAAGTTTTAAGAATTGCCAAATGGTGCACGAGGACGTATACCAACCACAAATCACAACAAGTGGTTGGCGGACGTCCCCGTCTGCCAACTTGGTGCACGAATTAATAAGGTTTTAGGAGTTATTTAGACTATTAAATAAAGAGAACGATGCATCTTCAAGAAGGAATAATAATAGCCGCCCGCGCCATCTATGCAAATAAACTGCGCTCAATTCTAACGCTAATTGGCATAATTATCGGTGTGGCAACTGTTATAGCCGTAGTATCTGTAATCAGCGGCATGAATAAATATGTAGCCGATAAAATCAACTCAATGGGATCGACAACCTTCTGGGTAGATCGCTTTGGCTTGATTACAACTCATGAACAATTTCTCGAAGCAAGAAAACGCAAGAAAATCACTATTGATGATATGTTGGCAGTTGATCGCTATTGCGAGTTGTGCGAGAAAGTCGGCGGCTCTTCCCAAACTCGCCGCAACGTCAAATTCAAATCAAATTATTTAGAGGATATTAGTATTATCGGCTCAACTTCAAATTATGTGGAAATATCGGATATCGATATTGACTATGGCCGGGCATTCCTCGAATCGGATGATCAGCGTCGGTCGGCAGTTTGTCTGATAGGTCCCGACTTGGTGGAATATTTGTTTTTTGATGAAGACCCGATTAATAAAATGCTTAAAATCGGCAGCTGCTATTTTCGAGTAATAGGCGTCGGCAATAAAAGAGGCTCGTTCCTCGGGCAGAATCAGGACAACTGGGTTGCCATACCGATACGGACTTTCCAGAAATACTTCGGTAGGCATCGTGAAGTTGAATTGCATATCAAGGCGTCATCTGTTGCCCAGATGGAGGAGACGCAGGATGAGGTTAGAGTAATCCTTCGCAACCGCCGCGGTGATAGATATAAAGACCCGGACAGCTTCGGTATGGTTACCGCCGAATCTATTATGGAGATTTATAATAATCTCACCGGCACCGCCTGGATTGTCTTAATTGGAGTTGCCAGCATCTCTTTAATTGTCGGCGGTATCGTAATTATGAATATAATGCTTGTCTCCGTAACCGAAAGAACACGCGAAATCGGCATCAGGAAAGCAATCGGCGCTAAGAGGCGCGATATACTCTGGCAGTTTCTAATCGAATCTGTAACTCTTTCGCTGTTTGGCGGCGCTATCGGTGTTGGTTTAGGCGCTGGTTTGGGGCTTTTAGTTGGAGCATATTCGCCATTACCAGCAGCAATTGAAACATGGGCAGTATTGTCTGGCTTAGGCATTGCTTCATCTGTAGGGTTGTTCTTTGGCATTTTCCCGGCGATGAGGGCGGCTAAGTTAGACCCGGTTGATTGTTTGCATTCAGAGTAAGCTGTTAGGAGCATAAAAACTGATGGAATTTCAAGAATTTATAGAAAACACATTAATGGCTCTTCAAACAATTAAGTCTCATAAACTGCGTTCATTTTTAACCATTCTCGGTGTCTTGATAGGTGTTGCATCAATCATTGGCATGGTCTCGCTAATTGAGGGTTTAAACAAATCAATGGCTCAGCAGATTGAGAGTCTTGGCTCAAGCGCAATCTATGTATCCAAGTATAAACCGGGAATCCAGATGGGACGGCGAAGCTCAGCCGAACGCAATCGCCCGGATATGATTTTTGCGGATGCCATGGCTATCGATAAATATTGCTCCTTAATCGAGGCAGTTGCCCCCCAGAATCACTATACAAAATCCGGCGGGAATACCGCAAAATATAAAAGCTATGAAGCTAAAAACTTTGCCTTTTTTGGAACTGTGCCCGGTTATGAGATAGTTAACAGCGCCTATGTGGAAAACGGAAGGTTCCTTACTGACAATGATATTAAATACCGCGCTTTCGTTTGTGTTATCGGTCAGGATGTTGCGAAAAATCTATTCCCTGGCATCGACCCTGTCGGCAAGCAAATTTCAGTGAATGGGGATAAATTCACGGTTATTGGCGTTATGGAAACGCGAAAAACCATAATGGGCGACGGCGGAAATAATTTTATTCTTATTTCCTACGGCGCTTTTGAAAAAATCCACCCTGAGGAAAAGGCGCTCTGGCTGGCATGCAAAGCAAGAGGGCCGGAGGTAATGCAGCAGGCAATTGATCAGGTAACCGACCTTATGCGACGCCGACATGGCCTAAAATACAACGATGAGAACGATTTTGCCGTTTTTACGCAGGAAAACATGATGGAAATGTGGGAACAGCTTACGCAAGCTGTCTGGCTGGCGATGATTATTATCTCCTCAATCGGATTATTAGTCGGCGGTGTTGGCGTTATGAATATCATGCTGGTATCGGTTACCGAAAGAACGCGCGAGATTGGCATACGTAAAGCTGTTGGTGCTAAAAGATCCAGCATATTATGGCAGTTTCTAATCGAGGCGTCAGTACTATCGAGTATTGGCGGTGTTTTAGGAATCATAATAGGTATATTATTATCCCAGTTTATAGCCGCAGTTACGCCGTTACCGGCGGCGATTTCAGTTCCCTGGGTGATTATCGGATTCACATTCTCCGTAGCGGTAGCTTTAATCTTTGGCTTATATCCTGCGGCGCGCGCTTCGCGTCTCGACCCAATCGAATGTCTCCATTACGAGTAGAGAATCATTGCGCTGCCATTAAACACTTCTGTAGCCTTTAATAACTGACCTTTCCAACTCCAATGCAGGGGCATGGAAAGGTTTGCCTATCAACCCATATTTTGCAGTTGATTTTATTATGGTAGTGATTATCATATAAGGCATTGCTATGAATCGATATTATTTTCTGGCTACCAAGCGGCGCTTTGTAGCCGGGACTAAAAAATAAATTTACAGAAAAGTGATATATCAGATAATCATCTTAGTATTTTAAAATTGCCAACACACCCCTGAATCCCCCGCCGCTGGCTAGGGAATTTGATAAACGCCAGCCAAAATCAGACGAGTTTTCTGCCTAAATTTTCTCTCAAGAGAAGACTTTGATAAGCGGTGAAGTATTAGCCGATGTTCGGCATCTAAATCCTTTGCCAGTGGCTGGGGCATTTTAATTGCATAATCATATAACGTGTTAACGCAGATATTATTCCTCTCTTGAGAGGGGTCAGGGGTGTGTTCTTAACGCTAAGCGTTCAACGTAGTTCCCAAGTCGTTACTTCTTGACAAGGCTTATAATATCAATATATTACTGTCGAGACTCATTATAAAGGTCTTTGGTTAAATTTAATGGTATTGTTCATCCTGTAATTACTGGCTATTGAATAAATCAGCTTTAAATGAAATTAATCAAAATTAAATATTGTGATAGGAGAGGAAAAATGAAGAAATTCACCCTGCTGTTTGTGTTGATTCTCTGTGTTAATGCATCCGCTATTCACCTTAATATCTGGGCAGGGGGCACTTTTAATGACGAAATATGGAACGATACAGTTGTCGCTATTCCCGGCGGCTGGGTTGAAGTGCCGGTGTACCTGGAGGGCGATTATCCCAGCATATGGATGGGCGAATTGTCTTTCCCGTTGGCTATCAAACTTGATTGTTTTGACGCTTTCGATTCGAGCGAGTGCCAGCTTCATTACCCGTTCTCCGAATGGGAATTCGCTTATTTTATAAACCCTAACGATGAATATCATCCGACATATCCCACGCCGGCGGGTTATATAGGCCTTTCATTCCTTGGTATTGCCCGCGATTATACCGAAGAAGCCCCTTGGTTCCATTCATATGTGCCATTGCTGGGATTTTCCTTTCGCGTTCATGCTGTCAGCAATGCCGACTTGATAGGCCAGGTTGCCGATGACGCTCTTGCAAGAGGCGCCGATCCTTTCACTGGCCAGCTATATGCTTATGATACGCTTGGCAGCTCGAGTTTTTATATCAACGATTACTATGCCTGTATATATTTTGAATCCGGTTATCAGTACGTTCCCGGGGATGTCAATATGCATAATGGCACTTGGCCGCCATTGGTAATTGGCGGTGATGTTACCTACCTTGTTAATTATTTCAAGGGCATGTCCTCAAGTCAACCCTGTCCGCTTGATGGTTTCTGGGCATCAGCTGATGCCAACGGCGATTATAGTATAATTGGCGGCGATGTTATTCGGCTCGTGAATTATTTCAGAGGTAATGCTTCAATCTCATATTGTTCAGAGTTTCCACCTGATTGGCTTACTCCGGATAGTGTTCCTGATACGGCGCCGGCAGGCTGGCCGAATTGCGGCATAATTACCAATCATGCGCCTGCACTAAATCCCATCGGGGCACAGTATATTGTTGAGGATGAGCATCTGGAACTGCGGATTACCGCTATCGATTCTGATGGCGACCCTATCGATTTATATGCCGAATTACTGCCGACTAATGCCGATTTCCAAGATTCCACCGGCGGTGTTGGCGGTTTCACTTTCGACCCGGTAACCGGTCAGGCAGGCGAATATCAAGTCAGGTTTATTGCTTCGGATGGCTCGCTGGCAGATACCGAACTTGTAAGCATAACTGTTGCTGTCGGCAATCATCCGCCGGAATGGGACCCGATTTCATCTCAAATAGTTGTCGAGGGCGAGCATCTTGAGGTGCGTGTAACCGCCTCCGACCCCGATTTAGACCCTCTCAATCTATCTGCCGAATTACTACCGACTAATGCCGATTTCCAAGATTCCACCGGCGGTGTTGGCGGTTTTATATTCGACCCGGCTGTTGGCCAAGCTGATGATTACCAAGTTAGGTTTATTGTCACGGATGGCGAATTATCCGATACCGAGCTTGTCGATATTACGGTTGTCTCCGGCAATCAGCCGCCGGTTTGGGACCCGATTGCTTCACCGCAAATTGACGTGGGCGACCATCTGGAACTGCGGGTAGTTGCCGCCGATATTAACAACGATTCGCTTATACTATCCGCCGAGATGCTTCCCGATAATTCCAGCTTCCATGACTCAACCGATGGTGTTGGCGGGTTTATATTCGACCCGGATTCCAGCCAAGTTGGCATACATCAGGTAAGGTTCATTGTTGCGGATGGCGAACTATCCGATACCGAACTTGTCGATATTACGGTTGATGACACTACTTCTTCCGAGGCAATCATTGCCGATCACACTTTCTGCGGCTCATGGCAAAATATCCCAGATTCAATAGTCCAGGCTATCACTAATGATTATGAAATCCTGTACTTGCATACATCACACGGAAGTCAGATTATGTCCGGGCTTGATTGCTGTGTTAATGCTGACCCTTTATATATTGAGCCATATTTCCGCGAAGTCAGCGATGATTTAGGGCATAATGGCGACACCTTATGGGTGCCTACTACCAGAAATTACCTCGAAAGCACCAGCTATGATTTCAATATGGCGATGTTTTCATGGTGCGGCGGCTGTTCGGATAATGACTCGGTTGGGATATATATTTATCTTAATAAGATGGAAGAACTGGAAGCCGATTATCCTGACATTACTTTTATTTATATGACCGGCCATCTTGATGGTTCTGGTCCCAGCGGCACATTATATCAAAACAATAATTGGATTCGTGATTACTGCAATACGCACGACAAAATATTATTCGATTTCGCCGATATTGAAAGCTACGACCCGGATGGCAACTATTATCCTAACGAAACCGATTATTGCAATTGGTGTACTGATTGGTGCGCATCGCATAGCTGCCCCTCATGTGGTTGCGCTCATTCGCAATGCTTCAATTGTTATCAGAAAGGCAAAGCCTGGTGGGTTATGATGGCTCGTCATGAAGGCTGGACAGGCGAATAAATCTTTTTAACTGATTGGCAAGCGCTGTCGGAAATAACTTCCGACAGCCCACAAAATCGAGTATTGATTATAATAATACTCGACAACAGCAGGACAGATATTTTCTACAAAGGCGGGCTGTCTGGGTTGTTGACAAAATAATACCTTATGTATTAGTATGGTTGGTGTACGTCCTCGTGCACCAACATTTTATTACACCGCCGCGCGTAGGGGCGTATTGCATACGCCTTTTTTATGCTGTTGGAAGCTATTTCCGATAGCCGCAGGCGTAATAATTCACCTATCCTGCATTATTAATAAACTCTATCATTTAGTATGGTCGATGTACGTTCTCGTGCACCAACATTTAGTGGTCGGTGTACGTTCTCGTGCACCAACATTTTACTATTCCCCTCTTGAGGGGGGTCAGGGGTGTGTTCTTAACATTAAATGTTCAACATAATTCCGCATAAAATTTTAATTTATTAATAGTTTTACTGCAAAATCTGTTATAAAATAAACCTTACTCAATAATATTTCCGGTAATTGGAATAGTAATTCGCGAGCCGCGCTTGCCCTCAACCTCTAATGAAATCGATGTCAGGAATTCACCAATCTCTTTAGCATTATCAAGCGAAAATGTTATATTTGCCGATGATTTAGGTTTCAAGGTGTTTTTATCGATATTAACTGTTATAAAGCTGTCATCAGGCTTATCAATAATAACTATTTTTGATTTAGTATCGTCCATGTTAGAAAGACTTATTCTTTGACTGGCTTTCGAGCCTGCTTTAACATTATCAAAATCAACTTTCTGCGGCGAATATTCAAGAATCTGTTTGGGATTATTTATATTCGCTTTAAATCTGATTTCTAAAAACGGATTTAATGAATCGTTGCAGTTGATTTTTAAAGATTTGGTAACTCTGCCGTTAAATTTGCCGGCATTAAAAACAATATCAATGCTTGAACGTTCCCCCGGAGCAATGCTAAAACCTGCTTTTTGTGTGGATGTACAGCCGCAAGTCGATTTTATTCTAGTAATAGTTAACGTATCTGTGCCTTTATTTTCAAACCAATACTTATGGCTGACAACGGCTCCTTTTATAATAGAGCCAAAATTATAAGTTGTATGGTCAAACTCAATTCGGGCATTTGATAATTGCTGCTTGGCTGGGTCTATCCATTTCCCCGGTTCGGATTTTTCATCATCCAGCTGGCACATAACAAGCGAGGTCGGTATAATTATCATGCAAATAATGGTTAGAAATAATTTCCATATCTTCATTTTGAAATCTCCTTTGATGATTCAAATAAGTTTAAGCAAAAAATGCAATTATTTTAAAAATAAAAGTTGTTTACATATAACCTTTGGTTCTCATCCAACTGTCTGAATAAAGCTTGGAAAGATAGCGATTGCCGGAGTCGGCGAAAATCACCACTACGTTGCCGGTAAATTTATATTTTTCAATAGCCTTTATAGCTCCGGCATATATAGACCCGCTTGAACCGCCGGCGAAAATCCCCTCAATTTGAGCAATTTTGCGGGTCATTAAAAAAGATTCTTTATCGCTGATTGGAAACAGGTCGTCAAGCACAGTGAAATCAAGCGCTTTTACCATCTTGTCGCTGCCGATACCCTCAACCTCATAATGACTGCCCTCGATTATTTCGCCAGTGCGGTAATAATGAGTCAGAATAGAACCCTCCGAATCGATACCGATTATTTTAACTGAGGGAGCTTTTTCCTTAAAAAATCGACCGATACCTGAAACAGTGCCGCCGGTACCGGCTCCGACCACAATCGCCTCAATATCGCCGCCGGTTTGTTTCAATATCTCAGGGCCTGTCGTCAAGTAATGAGCATCAATATTGGCGGGATTATCATACTGGTCAAGATAGATGCTGTTGGGCGTCTCCTCAGCCAGCTTAGCCGCCACGCTGTAATTAGACCGCGGGTCGGAGGGGGGTACAGTATGAGGAGTAAGCACAAGCTCGGCGCCATACAGCTTGATCATATTCTGTTTCTCTTCGGAGTTCTTATCGCTCATTACGAGCAAGGCATGATAGTTTTTTATAGCACAAATCATAGCCACAGCTATGCCGGTATTGCCTGAAGTAACCTCAATCACCGTGCCGCCTGGTTTAAGCCGTCCGGTTTTTTCAGCATCCTCAATCAGCGATAAGGCTAACCTGTCTTTAATCGAACCGCCGATATTGCACATTTCAAGCTTGGCTAAAATCGTTGCCGGACAATCAGCGGCAATCTTTTTTAAGGGAACTAATGGTGTGTTCCCGATCAGGTTTAAAAGCCCGGTCATTTTAATAGTATCAACAGCCTTAAACATTTATTTTTATTACCTCAACATGGAATAATAGTTCCAATTTTTATCAAACATTAACAGTTCAAACATAGTCCACTTTCAAGCTAATACACGCTGATGTAATTCGGCGTCAAAGCTACTATAGTTATATACAAAACTAAATAATATCAATCAATTGCAAAGATGAGTTTTTTTAAAATATTTTCGCTGCTGTTTGGTTTTTAATAATATGTAATTATCTTTGTCGGTTTCGCGAAAGTTCGTAGTTGCTGCAATTACAGGTTGCCCGTAGGCTCGTCCGGGTCATATAACCCGCCTGGGTCCTCCGCCTGTGGCGGACTACTCTGTCAACTTAATAGCTGACCCTTTAAGGGTTGGAGCGGTCTTTAAAAGCCCGCCTATCAGATGTATTATATTGTTGTTGTGATTAGTGTTATAGTTACAGCAAGGCGGGTTCTAACCAAAGGGAGCGGACGGAGTCCTTTATTCAACCCGGTATCTTGCTGCAGCGGAATAAAACCTAAAACCTTGCTTTTACACGCATTATTCACAAATTTTAGCATGTGCTTTTTCTGCCATAGCTGTCGGAAATAACTTTCGACAGCATAAAAATGATTTAATTTCATTGCTAAGATTAACATATCAGGACAAAATTTTATGCCCATTAGTTTGGTGGGGGTGCCTTTATCTGACCGGCAGTTATCGGATTTTCATAATAAAACATAGAATTGCATAATATTACGTAAAAATAATACTTTATATCCACAAAAAATGCCATATTACCATAATAAGCCTCTGAGGAGATAAAGAATACTGTTAATTTTTAAGCTATTATTGAGGTGTTGTTGTAATAACCCAAACAAGGAGTTTTAAACCATGTATAAAAAAGTTATAATTTTATTAATTATGGTATGCTTTAGTGCTATTTTAGCGCAGGCTGATGAGTGGGAGTTTTTAGGGCTTTCCGGCAAACAGATCCTTTCTATTTCTATTGCCCCTGATAATACACAGAATATATGTGCCGGAACTGACGCCGGATTATATTATAGTTCCGATGGCGGTCAGAACTGGGAATTAAAATTATCAAGCAATACTTTATTCCCGTTTTTATCTTACTTGCCTTATTCATCCGATACTTTAATAACACTGCTAAGTGGCGGAACGTGGTCGGATGGTATATATTTCTCAACTGATGACGGCAATTCATGGACAACTGGCAACTATTTTATAAATCCGCGCCGATTGGGTTTCGACCCGATTAATCCCGGCTATGTTTATATATGTTTCCCGGATGGCATACTCACATCAATAGACTATGGCCAAAATGTCAGCTCTGCCAATAATGGTCTTCCAAATTTGAATATACTTGATGTTAAGGGAGATGGCTCTCATCTGTATGAGGCTTATGCGGTTGGCGAGGCTTTTCTGGCGCATACTACCGACTTTGGCAACAACTGGGCAGAAATGAACGGCTTATTTGGTCTTGAGGATTATAATCCAAGTCGCATTGAATTTGCCCCCGATAATCCGGATACATTATATGTAACTTGTTATGCGTATTTTGCTCGTTCTTTTAATGGCGGCGCCTCCTGGCAGTATACTTCCATGCCGACGTATGAGAATATGCCTATTGTCTGCGACCCCGATACGCCCGGGAAGCTTTACGTAGGTTCGGCAAGCGGCGGCGGAGTTTTAGAGTCAAATGATGCCGGCGCTAATTTCATATCGATGAATCAAGATATCGGCAACCTGAATATCTATAGTCTTGAGTTAGATGCTTACAAATATATTTATGCCGGCACCGGTGACGGAGTTTATAAGTATAATACTATAGTCAATATTGCTGTTAAAGAACCGGTTTTACCTCAAACTGTTTCACTATCTCAGAATTATCCAAATCCGTTCAATAGCCAAACTTTCATCAAAATTCAAACAGACAGTTCGCAAATGGTTTGGCTTGAGATATATGATATCGCAGGAAGATTGACCCGGACATTATTTGAAGGCTATGTATCCGGCGAAAAATCTCTTATTTGGGATGGCGCTGATAATAATGGCAGTATTGTTTCATCAGGCATATATCTATATAGCCTTAAAACTGCGGATAATACAGTTTGCCGCAAGATGACATTGCTTAAATAGGAATGGAAAACGCTTGAACTATTCACAGTTGGCGCATGAGGACGTACGCCAACCATATCAACACAGATATTATTCTCTTCTTGAGAGGAGCCAGGGCACTGTTGATTACGCTGCCTGCTCTAAGATAGCATTATTCCCCTCTTGAGAGGGCCTAGGGGCGCGTTTTTAGCGCTAAATGTTAAATGTAATTCCGAATAATTTTACTTTATTTGTATTTTTATCATCGATGCAGGGCAGATTTTTCCGAAACCTATATATTTCTGGCAGGAGTCATTTGCCCCAGCGAGTGGAAATCATACATTTGAAAAAATGGGGAAACTCCTTTTTTGCTATTAAGCCTTGACAATACCAAATAAAGTTTTATTTTATTTGTTTTGAAATATTTGGGGCGTCGACAAGTGGTAAGTCACCAGCTTTTGGAGCTGGCAACCCCAGGTTCGAATCCTGGCGCCCCAGTTAATGGTTAAAAGGATTGAGGTTTTTGTGCCGGATGAAATAAGAATATTTACGGGAAACTCAAATCGGTCTTTGGCGGCTAAAACTGCTAATTATATCCATCAACCTATTTCCGCTTGTAAGGTTAAGCGTTTTTCTGATAATGAGATATTTGTCAAGATTGATGAGAATATTCGCGGTATGGATGTTTTTATTATTCAATCCACAAATCCTCCAGCTGAAAACCTTCTCGAACTTTTAATAATGGCGGATGCCGCCAAACGCGCCTCGGCTCATCGGATTACCGCTGTTATACCGTATTTTGGTTATGCCCGAGCCGACAGGAAAGACCAACCGCGAGTGGCAATAACCTCGAAATTGATTGCCAACATGGTAACTACTGCCGGTTTTGATAGGGTGTTACTCCTGGATCTTCATGCCTCACAGATTCAGGGATTTTTTGATATCCCTACCGATCATTTATACTCAGCAAGGATATTCAATCGTTTCTTTATCAAACAAAATTATAAAGATGTTATTGTGGTTTCTCCCGATGTTGGTTCAACCAAGATTTCTCGAGCTTTTGCATCGGTTTTGGATGCCAGCTTAGCTATTATCGATAAACGCCGGCCCGAACCTAATAAAGCTGAGGTTATGAATATTATTGGCGATGTTAAAGGTAAAAATGTTATTATCCGTGATGATATGGTTGATACGGCCGGAACATTGATTAAAGGAGCTGAGGCATTGGCTAATGCTGGAGCAAAATCAATAATCGCCTGCTGTACTCATGGCGTATTATCCGGCAAAGCGGTTGAAAATCTGAACAAAAGCGTTATTGAGAAGATATATATTACAGACACAGTTAATCAGGATTCCAATAAACTTCCTGAGAAATTCGAGATTTTATCGGTGGCTGAACTTCTTGGGGAAGCCATCTTGAGGATACATGCAGAGCGTTCGGTATCGAGTTTATTCGATTAATCTTTTACGATTGGTTTGAATAAATAGGAAACTAATAAGGTTTTAAAATGAAAAAATTAGCTTGACTGGGACCTATTTAAAAACAGGCAAAAGCTGCGGCAAGCTTATTTTCAATGTTGTGAATATAAATATTTTGAATGATTTAATTAAGGAGAATACAAAATGAAAGAAGTTGTTATAGAGGCAGCCGCTCGGACGAAAGCCGGAAAGGGAGTCGCTCGAAAATTGCGGGCGTCAAAAATGATTCCTGCTGTTGTTTACGGCAAAGGCGAAGAGCCGAAACCGCTGGAAGTAGATTTAGAACATTTTCATCAAATCTATCATGAGCTTCACGGAGAAAACGCCTTAATCAACCTTAAAATCGACGGTCAAAAATCAGAGAAGAAAGCTCTTATCCGTGATATGCAGCATGACCCTGTTTATGGCGATCTCCTTCATGTAGATTTTCAAAATATCTCGATGGACCAGAATATTCGTCTTTCTATACCGGTGCATCTTAGCGGCACTGCTCAAGGTGTTAAAACATATAGCGGAATTCTTCAGTGGTCTATTAGAGAACTTGATGTTTTAAGCCTGCCCGCTAATCTTCCCGATTATATCAATATCGCTATAGATGATCTTAATATTGGCGATTCAATTCATGTGAAAGATCTTGATTACCCGGATATTGAGTTTTTAAAGGATAAAAACGAGACCATAGTCAGCGTTATTGCGCCTACGGTTGTCCAGGTTGAGGCTGAAGAGGATGAAGAGGGTGAAGAGGTTGAGGAAGCTGCTCCTTCTACTGATGAGCAGGCTGAACCCGAAGTGATATCTGAAAAGAAAGCCGAGGAACGCAAGGCAGACAAAGAGAAAAAATAAAACAGGTAAAGATTAAAAAATCTTTGAATATACTTCAAACCGGCATTGAACGGAAATATTAATAGCGGAGATAATCAGTTGTCTCCGCTATAGTTTTTGATGTTCCTTCCTTTTTCTAAACTGCATTATTTATAAAACGGATTTCTTATTTAGAATCAGTTTTTAATCAATTGAACAATAATATGAATACACTACTGTCCGGCCTTTTGCATAGAATTCTTTAAATATTATCCAACAAGCGAAACTTGCTTGATTCGCAGCCCACAGAACAACAAGACATTGGAAAACTCCAGCAAACATCGCCATTCCACTTTTTGCTTTGCATAATATTTCATGCCTG
>JAGGSN010000125.1 GCA_021159005.1 Candidatus Zixiibacteriota bacterium
TAGACCGCCCCCGGGGAGCCTTTCGGGAGTGGGGGTGTGGAAACCTGGGAACAGGTCAACCAGGGTACTCTTACCTGCTCCGCTGGGTCCGACAATAGCAAATATCTTTCCCGCAGGTATGGTGATATCTATTTCCTGTAAAACCTGCACATCAGTCCCAGGATAGGAAAAAGAGGCCTTTTTATACGTTATTTCCTTGCGTAATCCCTCAAGGGCCTGTCCCTGGCTTTCCTCCTGTTGCTGGTCAAGAAAATGGTCCACCCTTTCAAGTATTCCGAGGGTCTCCTGGAATTGAGTGTAGGCTCCACCCAATTTTTTAAGAGGAGCAAAGGCCATAACTATGGCCGTAATGATAGAGAAAAAGGTTCCGGAGGTCATCTCTCCACTGGCAACAAGGCTGCCACCATAGCCAAGAATTGCTGCAACAGCAAGACCGGAAAGCACCTCTATCAGGAACTTTGCCCCTTCTCTAAGACGTATGGCTTTCGCCATCTGGCGATAGGTAGTCTGATTTTCCCTTACAAATTGACCGTGCTTGACCTCCTCCATGCCGAATATCTTTACGACCCTGAGACCCTGAAGGGCCTCGCTCACCCGGTGCGTCAAAATAGCCAGATATCTCTGGACTTTCTTCCGGCATATTCGTACCAACCTGGAGAGGAAACGGGTCCCCAAAGCAATAAAAGGAAGTAGAATAAAGCTCAAGAGAGCCATGTCCCATCGCTGGTAAAGGGCCACTCCCATGAGGACTATCACAGAGGGCACCTGGAGCATGAATGTCCTCAAGCTCTCAGACAGGAAATTGCCCAATGCCCCAACGTCATTCATGAGTCTTGAGAGCATATCTCCACTAGTGGAACGGGATATAACAGATACCGGCAGACGAATCAGATGAGAGAAAAACCTGTTCCTCAGATCACGGACCAGTTTCATCCCTGCGGTCTGCATGAGGTACGACTGGAGGAAGTTACACGCGCCGCGGAGGATATAGAGAATAATAATCCCAAAAGGCAGCAGATATATATATTTGTAATTTCCTTCGACAAAAATTTTGTCCATTGCGGGCTTTACAAGCCAGGCTATCGCGCCGTTTATTCCTGAGACGATAAGACTGAATAGCGTAGCCAGAATTACGCGTGGAACATATGGACGAATCAGTCCTACCAACCGCTGCCAGCGGGTCGGATAAACGAGATTGCCTACAGGCTTCTGCTTGTAATTTGAGCCGGATTCCGGCTGAATAGAACTATTGTCAGATGGATTCACAACAGAAAAGATTACACGATGGTCAGTACCATGTCATCAGAATCGAATAAAAACCAGCGCT
>JAGGSN010000126.1 GCA_021159005.1 Candidatus Zixiibacteriota bacterium
CGGGGGAATGACATAAATGGATAATCATCGAATCAAAGTCGACTTCTGAAATCTAATCCGGAAATATCTATGAAGCAAAAAACAGAACACAGGTGTTTATAAAGATATTCTAACGGCTTATTGTTTTATATGTTATGGCTTAAGCAAGTTTCATTTATTGTGTATTAATTGGAGAATTCTATTGAAAAAGCCGGACAGTAGTGATATGTTGTAGTAAGTTACCTTGTGCTGTCGTAAAATTACTTCCGACAAGTCTGGTAGATGATACTATCTATATCGGATTATAATTTATAAATAATGCGGGTTAAGTATATTCACAAAAACACTTGCAATAACCCCACAAAATCATATAAATATTAGGGAATAGAATAAATATTCGGACGTATTAGATTGGGAGAGAAATACATAGATAAGACGATTAACGCCCTTAGTGATAATGAGCTAATGGAGAAGCTGACTGGTGGAGACAAATCAGCTTTGACGGAACTTATGAAACGGTACCAGGTTAAAGCATTAAACTACGCCTATCGCTATCTCGGCGATTTTGACGACTGTGAGGACGCCGCTCAAGACTGTTTTGTGAAAATCTATGCCAACCGTCAGCGATTCGATAAAGGAAGACCGTTTGCGCCCTGGTTCTATACGATTCTAACCAACTGCTGCCGCGATAGGCTCCGTCATCGAAGCGGTTTTGCCGATTTAGTTGAACGGTTCACAACTCATAAAAGCCTGAATGAAAGCGAAACTGAAAATAGCCACAGCGATACCATGGAGTTGTTCAACAATGCGCTGATGAAATTACCGCCGGCAAAAAGAGAGATTCTTACTTTGAGATTTACCGAGGATTTAAGTTATCAGGAGATTGCCGAAACGCTTGGCATAAGCCAGGGAACTGTAATGTCGCGTCTGTTCAGAGCCAGAAAGGAACTTGAGAAGATATTGAAAACTATGGGGATACACAGATAATGAATTGCCGCGAATTTGAATATAAGTTATGGGAAAATCCGCAAAAGTATGCCGATAGGAAAAAATTGCCCGCAGAATTAGCTAATCACATGAAAGACTGCCGGGATTGCCGTCAAGTATATGCCGATTATCTTGGTTTGATAGAATTGTCAGACCAGAGTAAAATCGTTAAGGATGATGAATACTGGCAAAAATTCGAGACTAAGGTTTTTAGCGAAATCAACCGGCTTGAAAGCACCCAACAGCCTGAATCGGTCAAAAAGAGCGTTGTTAGAGAGATAACTAAGCGTCCCGAAATAGCTTTTAAACATCTTATATTCTCTCTTGGCGCGGCGGCAGCCGCTATCTTGTTAATATTTATAGCTATATCCGATATTGCCAAGCAGATGCAATTGCCTCAAGCAAGCCGGGCAAAAGGAGATAGTTTGCCAATATCTGCTCCTTTAACCCAGAATGTCCCCAGTGTTTTTAAGGTCAATTTGGCAGGGGGAATACATCTGCAGGAATTTTCCATACTTGCCAAACCTGAAGTGGAAGAGTTCAAAGACAGTGCCTTAGTTGCCATTGATGCGGTTTATTTAACCGATAAAGGCATTAAAAATGAAAACATAAAGATTGCCAGAGCCTTAAGTGAAGAGGTAGTTATGGGAACTTCAACCGATTTGTCTCATATTTCAGATGAAAAACCTGCTGAACAAAGAATCAGAACTTCCAGAGCATTCATCAATGAATCAAAAAAGCAAAGAGCTGAAAATGAAATATCCCCCCAAAAGCATAAAGCGATTGAAATGGAAGCCGGCAGAAATGATTGGGTTATTACTCTTGAAAAGATGCCAACAATGAAAATAGCCGTTGCTCCGACTTATCCACCGCTTGCTTTCAAGCTAAAAAAACAGGGCGAAGTCTGGATTAAAGCCCGAGTCGATACTGAGGGCAAGGTTGTTGAAGCATTTATATATAGGGGTTCTATCGGCGATTATGGTTTCGATGAGGAGGCATTAAAAGCCGCCTATAAAAACGAATTTGAGCCATTAGAAATTGATAATAAAAAACTGCCTGTATGGGTGATTTATAAAGTCCGGTTTGTGATTAAAGAGTAGGCTATTCGGTTTATTTGTTTAACCCATCTTTTATAATACGCCCCTAAGCGTTACGTTTATATAAAAATCAATATCATTATAGGAATTCCAATTAATAATCAATTGTCAACACTCTGATTATTATATGTTTCATCCCGTAGGAGCATTCTAACAAAAAGCTTGCAGTGTTGACAAAGGTATATATATTTTAATAAATAGTATGATTACATCAAGAACTAAAACAGATAACAAATCCAACCTTATCTCAGTTAGACCGTCGCACCTAAAAGCTTTCTTAATACTGTTTATCTCAATCTCACTATTAGTTCCCTCCTGCGGCAAGGAAAAATCCAAAGATGAAAAAACCATTTCTACTAAGATAGCCGTTACAGTTTATGATGGTGATACTTTTACATTATCATCCGGCAAAAAAGTGCGGATCGCTATGATTGACACGCCCGAAAAAGGTGAGCCGTTTTGTGATGAGGCGACGCAATATCTTTCGGATCTTGTGCTTGGCAAAGAGGTATCGCTTAAGCCGATAGGAAAGGGTATAGACAGGTACGGCCGCACCTTAGCAGAGGTATATGTCGATTCGGCTAATGTAAGCCAGTTAATGCTGAAAGCCGGCTTAGCGGTTTTATATCTCTTTAAGGATAATGCCTATCTTAAAGATGAATACCTGCAGTATCAGATTTACGCATATGAGAATAAAATCGGTATATGGTCATTGCCCGAGCCGGTTGCCGAGGAATATTATATCAATATAAAAGGCTCTTATAGATTTCATCGCCCGCTCTGTTTTCACCTAAAAAAAGTCGATATTTCAAAAATCAGGAGAATCGCAACAAGGGCAGAGGCAATAAAGCAGGGTTTATCGCCCTGTCGAAATTGCCGGCCTTGATTTATGCGGTGATGTAAAGTTTTACTGTATTGTCGGGTTTACATACCCGATATCACGGATAACAAATAAATTATTTGCGCGTAGGGGAGAGTTGCATTCGCCCGGGATTGTTGATATTCGGCAATTATTATAAATATAACATTGACATTGCGGAAAAAATAAATAACTTACAAAAGTTCGGGGCGTAGCGCAGTCTGGTAGCGCGCACGGTTCGGGTCCGTGAAGTCGGAGGTTCAAATCCTCTCGCCCCGACTTATTTGTACTGACGTTCAGCGTAGTTGTTTTGAACAACCGTTTTATCAAGCGTCAGTTCATCCCCAAAAATATCTATAGTATTTGGGGTAGAATGTAGTTTTATTTTAATAAGCACATCCTCATTGTTTTTGCATTATCATCGTCGACTTGAAGACTGTAAAAATAGATTCCGGATGCAATATCTGGTTTCCACATTACTTGGTGTAAGCCTGTTAGCTGTTTTTCGTCTATCAATGTTTCAATGTGTTGACCTAATAAATCGTATATATCCAATTTAACATGAGACGGTATATCCAGCGAATAAGATATTAATGTTGATGCATTAAACGGGTTGGGGTAGTTCTGGCTGAGAGTGAAGTTTAATGGAACAGAAGGTTGGTCGTCGATGCTGTTCATCAGACCGAAAAAGTCAGAACAAAGTACGCGGTAGTAGTCTATTTCGGTGTTGTAGATGGTAGTATCCTGTCCATTAATAATTGTGGTATCGCGAAACCAACTTGGGTCTATTTCGGTGGAGAAATACTCATTTCCCATTCGACTGGTAGTAACAGCTCGAGAACTACCACACTCATTATTTGGTCTAATCTTGAGCTGTATTATTCCGGGGCCATTACTGCCAACTGCGTAGGAAAAATATTCGCCCTCGTGACAATAAAACAGATAACCATCAAACATCGAGCTACTATTTACTGAGAATAACTCTTCACCAGGCCAGGTTATTACTGATGGTGTCCCACAACCAACATAATATAGTGTTGGAAGCTTTCCTACCCTTGTAATCCCGCTAATTACAATGTTGTGGCCTGGAGATGTGCAAAGGCTTCGCATGGCAATGAGTTCATCATCAAGGCTATCTAATATCTCGCCGCCATACACGCCAGCGTATATCATTACATTATCAGGAAATTCATGATTTATCATGGTGGTATCATATTCCACATCTAAACCAAACTCGTTTTCCAAAATTGCCAAGGCGTTCTGTCCTGCAGAACTAATATCAGGAACAAGATCTACAATCAAGACCTCACTCCCACTCACAGGATAAGAAATAATGAAGAGCAGGCAGCATGTTAATGCTGCTACAAAATTCCTCTTTTTCATAACATCTCCTTACTTTATAAGAGCCATCCTCAAGGTCTTATTAAACTTATCGGCTTTTATCCGGTAGAAATACATACCACTTGAATATTCTGCGGCATTAAAAACTACTTGATGATAACCCGCTGATTTGAATTCGTCAACAAGATTAGCAACTTCACGACCTAAAAGATCATAAACCTGTATTGAAACTTGACAGTCCTGCGGCAGGTCATATTTGATTATTGTTTCCGCATTAAATGGATTGGGATATGCAGGATGCATTGCGAATTTATCAGGCAAATTCGTATCTGTTGCCGCTTTAGGCTGTGAATGATGTTGATTTTCATAATTTATAGAATATCTCAGCGGCAAGAAATTATGTTGGACTGAATGTACGGCTGAAACCCAAACCTGGACCGCATCCGTATATGGGGCTGGTTCATCAGTTTGAACAGGAACAAAGAAAAACTCGTTGCCATTCAAATCTTCTATGTGTCCATCTGGAGTGGCAACCCCATACTTCCAAGAGAAATCTTCACCGGTTCCCATCCAGACACAGACAATAACATCAGATGGCGGCGGACCGCCGTTAGCGCTGATCACCACTTCATCAAACCAAACTGTATCTCCCGACATTGAAGGCGGAGAATCAATAGCAAACCGATTTGGTATGTCAGTCCATATTCGCAGGCCTGCATAACCCATCCAGTTTGTGTTGTAATGATCGCTGTGATAAGGACAACGTAGTTTCGCCCTATTTAGTGATCGACAGCCGAACCAGCCGCCATTTGAATTATTGAAAAGCTCATCAAAAAATATTCTACCCTGACGATAACTACCAAGAGTCCATCCCCATCGTGTATTTCCAACATTTGCTATAGTTCCGCCATTCGGTTGGAATAGCAATCTGGAACACATAGCTTGCCAATCCAGGTCATAATCTGCGCCCCAACAGCTAGTAGAATACAGGATGGAATAGAAATCTGTTCCAGCTAAATCGGAAATAGTGCCTGCTCCTGTTCCCGGCCAATAGGTTTCCCACCAGTCAAAGTCTGCCTGATTTGAACAGACCATTGACCTATCCGCATGGTTATAGTCATCAGTACATGCTGTCCAGCTATCTCCATTTCCATGAGACAAATTGAACCAAAAAGCAATCTTCGTCCAGAACCACATGTGATCTACTTGATTAGAGGCAGTTGGTCCGGTAGTTGGATCTGCGTTTCCATCTGGTTCTACTCCACTTAATGTGTCAATCATAGCGAATTTATTCCGCGGCAAGAAATCAAAAACCTTATTCTCCTGATTATCGTCTGCCATTTGGTCATGGCAAAATACTCTCGCATTAAGTTCAGATACTCCCGGACCATTGAGCATGTAGTCCTCGAGATTATCAATGTATATTCCGAACTCTTCCGGATTTCTTGCGGGGATGTTTCCCACTTGTATTTCAGCTCCAATATCCCACCTGTCGTCAGACATCTCGCCGTAGGCGCCGTCATCGTCTAAGTCCCAACCAGGAATAGGAATTGTCACATCACCATAATATGTGCTGTTTCCCAAGATGAGATAATAATTATCCCAGCCCGGCTCTCCTGGTCCGCTGCTCGTGTTGGTTAGAAACAGCTGTTGATAGATTCGGCTTTCATCCCAATGACTGCCATCTACTATGTTGAGATCAACTAAACCGCTGTTCCCGTGCATGGAATATATCAGGCTCTTTAACTTATCCTGAAGCCGGTCCCATTCCGGAGCGGTATTCTGAAGTTGGTCCATAGTTAGGAACATGTTTGGAATGCCAAGCTTGGTTAGCAATTCGCTAAGGTGGTTTCCATATGATTGATAAGATAAATCAGGAATAATCCATAGGGATAGATAGATATCATCCAAATCAGGAGGTATTACCAAGCAGATTGGCTGTTTGTATCTATCATAGTCATGCGGATTTATGAATAGATTGCTTAGGTCTGCTTCAAAAAAGGGAAACCTCTCCGACATCCAAGTTATATAGCATGTGTCTTGAGTGTTAGAGCCATTGTGGTTTCCGTGGTACAGCTTCTTTTTATCAATTGGGGGTACATTCTGTATATCATATATTGGAATATCCAAACTTGCGCTGTTTAGTCTGAACCACTCTGCTCCATTATACTGCACCAGTGGAATTTCAAAACCAATAATGCCAATATTTCGAAGCACGGAAACATGAACTACACTGGCGCTCAACTCAGGAAAATTGTTTAGCTGCTGATAGTATTCGGGATCAGCTAATCTGGCAGGACCGTAATTGTATTCAGCGGGGTCTCTTGAAGTCAGGGTTGGGAAATCCTGCGAGGGTCTTATAAGTTTACCTGTAGGATTTTCAAGCGGAACAAGTGTTGAATTTAATCTGATTCTATCCAAAAGAGGAATGCCTGCGTTTATCTGATCAATAAATGTTGTCGGTACACAGATATTAAAACATAGTGTGGGAACTGCCGGATTGTATCCCGTTGTATCGCCACCAGCAGATATCTCATAACTATCATACTCTCCTAAAGTAAAATTCGAACATGGAATGTTCTGTGCTGCTGCATCAAACATAGCATTTCCTTCGCCATGACATGCAAAAGTTGTGTCATTTACAATGCTAATATTGATTTCACTTAGCGCATCATTAAGCGAGATGGTTTTAGCGCTCACAAATTGTGCAAGACTTATGCTTGAAATAAATAGCGCGGCTGCTATTACTAAGATAGTAAAAAACATGCCCCTGTTAAGATTAAACATTTTCTCTCCTCAATAAGTTAATGTTTTACTTTTAAAATCATTACCTTGATTCAAAGCGCTTAATTAATATTTTATGCTATCCCCTCTTTCTATATTCCTAATTCAGTTATCAGCCGGCAAACTGCTTGCTCAGGCTGAAATTGATGATATGATTACAACAATCAAAACCCTTGTGTCAAAAATTACTTAGCTCAATAATATCCTCCCATGATCTTAAATATTAAAACAGAAATTTCTGTATGTTAAATAAAATGGATATAATAAGATTTGTCAAGCTAAAAATTGCTGCCCAAACAGCTTTATCATTGACATAACCTTTAAATATATGATATACTATACCTATGAAATATAAACCATTAATCGGCGTAATCGGCGGCTCGGAGGCTAACCCGATTTATATCAAACAGGCATATCAGGTCGGCAAGCTTCTAACAGAGCAGGGCGCGATATTGGTTTGCGGCGGGCTTGGCGGTATCATGGAAGCCGCCTGCAAAGGCGCCACGGAGGCTGGCGGCGCAACAATCGGCATTCTGCCTATGGACAACCCGAAAGCGGCTAACGATTATGTAACAATACCAATCGCAACCGGTATAGGCACCGCCCGCAATAAAGTGATAATCAACACAGCCGAGGCTTTTATCGCTATTGACGGCAAGTATGGCACGTTATCGGAGATTGCTTATGCCTTAGATGTCGGCAAAACAGTAGCCGGACTCGGTACCTGGGATATCGAGGGAGTAATCGCGGCTGATGCCCCGCAAAAGGCTGTTGATATAGTGATGGGGAATTATAATGACTGATTATGCCAGGCTTCACGGCTATGTATCCGGCCGCGTTCAGGGAGTTGGGTTCAGGTATTTTGTTGAGGATGCGGCTGGTCAATACAAACTTACCGGCTGGGTTAAAAACCTGTTTGACGGCAAGGTTGAATTTGCCGCGGAGGGACCTAAAGGGCTGTTAGCTGATTTCCTTAAGGATGTCAGCAGAGGACCGATTACCGGTCATGTTTCTAATGTAGATGCAAAATGGGAAAATTATACCGGAGAATTTGAAAAGTTTACGATAAAATTTTAGGATGGATTATGAATATCGAACAATTAAAAAAAGTAATTAGAAATGTTCCCGATTTCCCAAAGAAAGGTATAGTGTTTCGGGATATCACCACATTACTGCAGGATTCGCAGGCATTTAAAACGGTCATGGACCATCTTTACGAACGATACAAACAGAAGCAAATAGACGCCGTTGTTGGTATAGAATCACGAGGGTTCATTTTTGGCGCGGCTTTGGCTGACCGGCTGGGCACAAGTTTCATTCCCGCCCGCAAACCGGGCAAGCTTCCCGCTGATACTATTTCAGAATCTTATGATCTCGAATATGGGCAGGCGGCTTTGGAAATCCACCGGGATGCTATCTCCTCCGGCATGAAAATATTGGTAATCGATGACCTTCTGGCGACCGGCGGCACGCTTGAAGCATCCTGCAAGTTAGTAGAACGTCTCGGCGGCGATGTTGCCGAGGTATGGGTATTGGTCGAGTTGTCATTTCTTGATGGTGTTAAAAGGCTGAGCAAGTATCCGTATTATTCGATGATTCAGTATGATTCTGAGTAGCTGGTTGTAGTTGTGGTCGGGTTCTGACTCGCCGAAAGCGAGGAAATACCCGACACCTTGCTATGTTTTAACACCTTAGCATTAAATTCTATTGCTAAGATTAACATATCAGGCCAATACTTAAACCCACATGATAAACCATATCCTTCAATAGTCGGGGTTTTCAACCCCGATGCGAGCTTGAAAGGCTTGCCTATTAAACAAGATATCAATATTTATAGCCATAATCCGCTAAAATATTCTGCATTCAAGCCGATTGATTATAAAGAAGATAACGAAAAAAACTGAGCGTTTTAATGCTGTTTATTGTAAAACTAAATCTGATTGTCTTGGGAGTCGGCGCCATATTAGCCGGCTTATGTTTTTACCTTGACAGGCGCCTTCTACAAAATTATAAAGAATATCCCGATGAAACACAGGAAACCGCCGAGTTTGTCTATTTGTCGTTTATGAAAACTTTGACGGTATTCTATTTTATGGATATTTTCCTGATTACCATTTCCTTGACAGTTATTGCAGTTCTTTCAATGCCGCATATTTTTTCGCTTCCCCCGGAGCTGTCGCTGCTAATCCTTGTTGGCGAGGCGTTGTTTGTCTTAGGCGGAATTGCAACTCTGCCGGTGGCATTGAAAAAGAGATATGCTGACACTACGGCGTATATATCGGTATCTCATATGACAGAGCCGATATTATCAAAGCTGTCTGATGAGTTGGCTGAGCGTTTTGATATATCCTCGGTAGATGATATCCATATAACTCCGGGTGCGGAAATTGAGATAGCAGAGGATGTAAACTCTCTTGACAATATTTTCTCCGGCGGTTATAAGAGATTGAAAATAGGCCTTTCTTCTCTTCAATTTCTTACCGCCAGCGACTTAAAAGTATTGTTAGCGCGCCAGTTTGCCTATTATGACGGCAGTGATGAGTCAGCAGGGATTGTTATAAAAAGGCTAAACCAGCGTTTTCAAGCGATTGCTGATAATATAATTGATTATGAGATTTTGCTGTCTTTCAATCCGGTTGCCTGGTTCGCTTTTATGGGAAGGACGGTAATATCGAATATTACCAGCGGCTATTCGTTAGTCTCGGAGTTGAAAGCGGATGTAGCGGCGGCTGAATATAGCGGAACCAGCCGTCTAAAAAATGCCTTAGCCAGATATCATGTTGAATCCGAATTGTTAAAGGAAACTATCAATACTGTTAATTCCAAACGAGAGTATGGACAGGATGACCTTGGCAATATTTATCAGGCTATGAAGGGCGCGCGTTTCAAAACAAGCAATGAAATAGGGGAGATGGTCAAATATCTTTTCGATGACTATCAAAGCGATGCGCGCAAGGGAACCGGGCATTCATTGAAACTTAGGCTAAGAAGACTGCCCGAAAAAGCCGTGCCAGTCGGTCGGCAGGAGGCATCCGAACCCGATATTAAATATCCCGCTTATACCTATCTCAATGATTGGCTTACAACCGAAAACCGGATGATGCGGATAATCGGCAGCGACCCGAATTTGTATGTTGGGAGCGAATAGCTGCCGGATACTGACAAGTCCCATAACCGGGCGAATTTTAAGTTTAGCGATGACTTGAATTAACTATAGATATTGTAGGGTCAGGGGGGACCCTGCAACATATAAAATAACTATCGAGTAAATTTGTCCGACAATACAATATACTAAAATTATTATCTTCAGCTGAAGAATTGACTTGACATGCTAACGGTACTGAAGATAAATTCGCTCGTGGAGTTATGGATTATATGATTAATACATGTTTTGCAAAGTTATCAAAAGTCATTCAATAAAATATCCAAAAATTATGGAGGGAAAATGAAAAAACTAATCGGCGTATTATTAATCGCTTGCTTGATGTTTGCCTGCGGTTCATCCCGTCAGGTTTCACGAGTAGCCGCTGATACAACAATCGATTTGAGCGGCAGATGGAACGATGCGGACTCACGCCTTGTATCACAGGAGATGGTTTCCGATTGTCTCGCCCGCCCCTGGGTTAATGATTTTAATATAGCAGAGGGAAGAAAACCAGCTGTCATTGTCGGCACAATTCGCAACAAAAGCAATGAGCATATCGATACTGAGGTTTTCACGAAAGATTTCGAGCGTGAACTGATTAATTCCGGCAAGGTGAAATTTGTCGCCAGCCGCACCGAACGCGACGAGATTCGAGATGAGCGGGATGACCAGCAATATAACGCCTCGGATGAAACCGCCAAACGCTTAGCAATGGAAACCGGCGCTGATTTCATGCTTCAAGGCTCAATTAAAACGATTGTCGACCAGATAGAGGGCAGACGCGTTATATTCTATCAGACTGATATGGAACTGATTAATATCGAAAGTAATGAAAAAGTCTGGATAGGTGCCAAGAAGATTAAAAAAGATATCACGCAAAAAGGCAAGAAGTGGTAGAAATCCCGACCTGATGAATAATGTCAAATCGGAACCGTTTAGGTTTTGGTTTAATAAATTTTAAAATAGAAAAAATGGGGTTTGCCTTATGTATAGAGGTCTGGCTTTTAAATTAATAGCTGTTCTCTCTTTGCTTATCATCACAGGTTGCGGCTCAATTGCTACAAAACATAAATTTTATGAGCCTATAACCGCCGACCTGCAGACCGATAAATTCGCCGATGCTGTTGTCAAGGTTGAAGCCGCCCGCGCTGATAATAAATACGCCAAAAAAGACCGCTTCCTGTATTATCTCGATTCCGGTATGGCTAATCACTATGCTCTAAATCATACACTAAGCAGCGAAAAGTTGTCTATGGCGGAAATGGCTGCTGAGGATTTATTCACCAAAAGCATTTCCAGAGCCGCCACATCATTATTTCTCAATGATAATGTCCTCGAATATTCCGGTGAGGATTATGAAATACTCTACACGAATCTGATTATGGTGCTAAATTATCTTTCACGTGATATGTTTGATGATGCTTTTGTGGAAATTCGCCGGGCAAATGAAAAACTTGAATTGCTTGAACAGAAATACGCCAAAGCCGCCGACCTGTACAGCCAGAAAGCCCATGATGATACGGCTGATGTTAATGCTCATATCAAATACAATGTTGCTAAAGTGCGGTTCAACAATGATGCATTCGCCCGCTACCTAAGTATGCACATGTATGCCGCGGATGGTCTTTATGATGATGCCCGCATCGATTACGAGATGCTGACAGGCGCATTTAAATCCCAGCCGCATATTTACAATTTCGGTTTGCCGGAGGTTAGTTACAATACCAAAGCCAAAGGAAACGCCATCTTAAGCTGTGTTGCTCTGGCAGGCTTATCGCCTGTAAAAAAAGCATTGGGACTGCGTATTAGAACCGACCGGCAATTGAGGTTAGTTCAAGTTCTCTACACCGATGAGAAAAAGAAAGATGCCGAATATGGGCATATCTCATTTCCTGTGGAGGCTGATTATTATTTCAAATTCTCAATTCCCGAAATTGTGCCAAGACATTCAAGGATAAGCAGGATTAGAGTTAAGGCTAATAATAAAAACATTGGCGAATTGAAGCTTATTGAGGATGTTTCCAAAGTTGCTATCGAAACATTCAAAGCAAAAAAATCGCTGATATATTTCCGTTCGATAGCCCGCGCCATTGCCAAAGGATTAGCTGCCGAAAAACTCAAGGCGAAACTGCATAAAGATACCGGCGGCGGATTAGGCGGCTGGCTGGCTAAAGCTGCCGTTGATATCGGTATGGATGCTATCGAGAATGCCGATTTGAGATGCGGCAGACTTCTGCCCGGCAAAATATATGTCGGCGATTTCGAAATTGCGCCCGGCACGTATGATATAACCGTCGATTTCCTAAGCTCGAACGGTACTCTCGTATATTCCAGGTTTATCCCGGGCTTTGTAGTAAAACAAAACGATTTCAATTTAGTGGAGGTTTTTGCATTAAAGTAAGGATTTAATCCCTTTAAAAGTGATAATTAAAGTAACGCGTAGGGGCGTATTGCATACGCCCACTCTAATTACCAAGCGGCGCTTGGTAATTAGAGTTGTTTGTTATTTTTTTACTAGCTACCAAGCGGCGGGTTGGCAACTAATTGCAAAGCGATATCTTGTCCGATTATAATATCAATAAGCAATAAAGGAGGTTTACATGAACGATACTAAAAATATCCAGCTTCTTTCCTGTGGATGGCGTACGTCCTCGTGCGCCAATTTACATACACTTCAGCTATGCATCATAGCATTTCTGATAACCATCACCGCCTGCGGGCATACCCAGAAACAGCCAGCTCAGCGTATCTCGGAGAAAAAGAGGCTGGCGGATAAAATCGACCCTCAAACAAGATATCCGCATGAATGGTATATCACCGCCACCGGCTCGGGCGATACCAAAGAGAGCGCCGAAAAGAAAGCGATTAACGGCATCGCCCAGACTATCAAGGTGGATATAAAATCACAGCAGATGCTTGTTGAAAATTATCTGGAAAAGGGCACCAGCGATAATATGAAGCTTCAGGCAACGACCTCTTTTACAAACCAGATTGATTTAACGACTCAGCAAAATCTGAAAAATATCAATATTGCCAAAACCTGGCTTTCGGATGAGGATGGCCTCTATTACGCTTTCGCCTATATGGATCGTTCCGAAACCTCTGATATATTAATCAAAGACCTCGAAATACTCGACAAGGACATAGCGGCATATTATCAGGCTATGCAGGAATCAGAAAACAAGCTGACTGCGTTAGCTAATATTACCAAGGCTTTAAGTCTGGCTGTCGAGAGAGACATTAAAAGCGAACAGCTTAATTCTATTTCGCTGGGAAACCGTGAATATACGCCGGCAATAAAATCGACCGAGCTGATTGGCGCCCGTCACGATTTAGCCAAGACCATAGGCGTTATGCTCGATTTAAAATTTGATAAATGGGATGAGTTCCCTGCCACTGTGGCTGAGGTTTTAGGTGCTTATGGTTTGCGCATAGTCGATGTTAATCCGGATATAATAGTTTCCGGCAAGATGAATATGGAGCATCTCGAACGCAAGGGCTTCTTTGTGCGCTGGTATGTCGAGCTTCATTTCACGGAGACCGCCTCCAATTCGGAATTCCTCACCTACAGCGATGATTCCCGCGAGGGCCACAAATCGTACGGAGAGGCAGAACGCCGCGCCGCCAAGCGGATGAGTGTTGCCTTGCGGAAAGATTTGTATAAGAAGTTTGGCGAGCATTTGGAATCGATGCTGGGAGGGAAGTAGGCGGATTATTTTGCAGTAGGCGTCAGGATGTCGCAAGCTTCCATCCTGACGCATAAGAACTTGTGATGAATATATAAGTTAGAGAAAATCATGTCAGGCCTGTCGAGTGTGACGTTTTACACTATTTTAAAGGAAAAGACATGCCATATTTGGATGACTTAAATGGATTTTATGAGTATTTAGAAAAGCTAAGAGAGATATGTTCAAACAAGCTTGGGTTTGAAAATTGTATTGGCATAAAACTATCAAATTGCGATGGCCGATTGCCTTACTGGAAAAAATGTAAACGTGGAATTTATTTCTTTTTCGATGAAAACGAAAAACGTTTAGATCGTAATCCTTTAAGAGTTGTTCGGGTTGGGACTCATGCTATAAAAAGAGACATTGGTAAATCCACTCTATGGGGTCGATTAAAACAACATAAAGGCAATAAAAAAAATATGGGAGGAAATCACCGGGGCTCAATCTTCAGGCTTTTAGTCGGTGAAGCCATGATAAAAAAAGATGATTTGGATTATCCAACATGGGGCATTAGAAACACTGCGAAAGGGGACACAAGAATTGGAGAAGGAGGCCTTGAAGGAGATGTTAGCGAATATATAAGAAATCTGCCATTTCTAATTCTAAGAGTTGATCCGGAAAGCGATAATAAGGAATATGTGTCTAACCACAATGATAGAAAGTATCTGGAAGATAATATTATTGGCCTATTGGGCGACCCAAGAAATTCTGATAAACCATCTGATAACTGGCTTGGAAAAGATTCGTCCAGAGATAAGGTGGTAAATTCAGGCCTTTGGCAAAGTGATGGCATTGGCAATCCATATGATGAAAACTTTTTCAATGTGTTCGAACATTACATTAATGCAATGTAAGCGCAAATTCTTGACAATAAAATTGGAAGCTAAAATGTGCAAATCGTTAATTTTGATTCCCTGTAGCAAAAAAAAGAAGACAGCGGATACAAATAACGAGTTTGACGAACCGCTGGAAGGCTTGATCAATTACAGGCAAAAATTACTGAAGATTATAGCTGATGATAATATTTTGAGCGAAAAGTCGGAGAATGAATGCGGTATATTGAATGAGAATGCTACTCTTACCAGAGCCGTGGATTTGTATCAAGGCACACTCTATAGTAAAGTTGGTCGGGTTCCGACCAACGGGAGAAACCCGACACCTTGCGTCATATAAAAAAAGGAGGAGAAATAAATGCCGATAATTAAAAGATATCTTTCAACTGAAAACCTACCACGGTTTAAAACTGACTTCAAGAATTTAATTAAAATAGTTAATAATTCCAATGGAGAACTTGATTTAGCAATCAGAGACAACTATCTAAATATCTATTACAAAGGCTGCAGCCTTTCGAAAATATCACTCAAAACGCCAAATAAATATAAGGTAAATATTCATAGAAAATTCTTTGAGGGCACAAATGCGCCGGTGCCCCATCCCCGCTACTGCGGGGTGGGTTATGTGCAATACTCATAAATGTCGGATTTAATTTTTACTTTGCTTATGCCAACTTGCTGGTGAACGAATGATAATGAGGCAACCCACTCCCGCTTTGGGCGGGAGTGGGGCACCTTGCTACATGGCTATGTTAAGCATATTGAAAACTATTTTGATGACTACAAAAAGTGCTACGAGATAATGTATGAACAGAAATGCCAAATCGGATTTCTAAACGCACACGCTTTTCCTTCGATAGAAATTGAAAAACCTATTAAAGGAGTTGTAGTCGTTGGCGGCTACTCTATATTAGCGAAAAAAAGTATTGCTAATTTGAAAACCGCTTTCCCTGAGCTTCGAGTGCAGCAATTTAAGTACAAGTTATAAAATTATAAAACACATACACACCACCTAAACAGGTGAGTTTATTTTTCAGACCTGCTATGTTAATCTTATAAATCAATGTTAAAGGTAAGCGTGTCGGGTTGAATAAAGGACTCCGTCCGCTCACTCCGTTCGGAACCTGACCTGAGGCTGGATTCCCAATCAGGTTGGGAATGACGTTGTGATTGGTGTACGCCCCCGTGCGCCAACATTTATATCAATCCTTGTTTGCTATTCCAATATCGGAAAGCGCGGGCAGTGCAGTATCGAATCGTTAACACCTCTGAAATAACTTACCAAGTATGTTATATCCGAGCCTAAAAATTCGCAGGTGCCGTTAACATCTCCACCGACATATAACCAACCAGAAGTTTCCTCATCCCAACAGCTGTCCGGCGGCGGCTCGCCTACTCCCTTGAAATAACGGACGCTGTACGTAACATCGCTTCCCAAAACGTTGCCATCGCCATTAATATCGCCGGGGATATAATCGCAATATACAATAGGCTCCTGGAACCTCGCCACTTTCAAAGTGGGGTCGCCCTGAATACACATGCCATAAAACCAGCCGCGGCTGCTGCTGCCGGCGCATGATTCGATATCCGTCTGTGTCCATGACAAGAAAGCCTGCCCATAGGATGCTCCGCTGCCAAGTGGCCAGTAATAATCCTCGAAACAAAGCATCGAGCCGGTCTTGGTACTGCCGACAGATAGAAGTCCATACTCGGTCTCATATATATACCAGCCGCCCATGTTGTTATACTCAATAAACCGCGCGTTGGAACAGGCAAAAAGATTATACGAAAGCGCCTGCATCATATAGGATTCGATTTCTTCATTATGAAATAGCTGATAGCTGTCTTCATTATAATAAATGTAATGAGCATACGGCGATGAATGCGAACATATCAAGACATGTTCGTATTGACTGTCGGCAACCTCGGCTACATTATTTATATAATTCTGACGACTGGTCTCGTAGATGTCAGTAATTGCATTGGTGTTTGGGAATGCCAGCGCCACATCATTACCCCAGCCGGAGGTATTCCAGTCGTTATCGATGAAAGCTAAGGCGTGGTCGGTCAAGCGCAAGTCGCCGATACGATACTGATGGTTTTTCCGAAAATAATTCTGCAATATCGACACCTCATCAGCGCCGTAGTCGGTCATAGTCGAGGCATACAGACGTCCGACCCAGATATCAGCGTAGTAATCAGGATTCGTATGGCTATCGAATATGCCATCATAATCGGAGTCGCCCCAGGTGCCATCGAGATCCATAAAATAAAGATCGCATGGAAACGTCACAAAATTATAGGGATCCCATGGTTCATCCATCTCATACCAGGGCACGGTTAAATCGCCGATAAGAATTACGCCCTCTATTTCCTGGTTTTGCCAGTGGTTGTATAATGTGTCTCGTAAACTATTAGGGGATTGAGTTTCGAGCGCAGTATATAGATTTACACCGTAGCCATCAAGCCGAAGGTCAAACAGAAATGTATCCAATACCGATTCAATTTGAGGATACAGGTCTTCATTAACAAATATATCAATCATTATATCTGTAGTGATTGTAGGTGTGCTAATCTGTTTAATATTAGCCGAGGGAGAAAAATCCCTTGATTCGATATACTCATCATAAGTAATCGGCCGAGTTGAGTCATCCAGCCAGCGGGTAACCACGATAGTATCGGAATCAAAACTTTGTTGAGCATAAATATATGAAAAACTAAGCAACGCTAACGCTATGATAATTAGAGTTCGCGATTTCATTAAAATCCTCCTTAAAGCAATGTAGATTATTGAGTTTAAAATAACGTATATTTACAATATTGCAAGTGTTAATTAGAGAGACATATTGTTGAGAGAAGTGTCGGGTTTTTCCGCGCCTTCGACGAGTCAGAACCCGACCTTCAATGTTTTGAAAAAATACGGGGAAACTCCTGCAATAATTCCCCTTGCCAAAGCAATCATCAAATTTATATACTAAGGCATAAAATATTGAATATTAATTGTGTACATAAATTGTACATCATCAAGGTTTAAAGGAAGGATAAATAATGACTGAAAAAAGTATCGCCCCCAGGTGGGATTTGGAATCCGTATTTTCCGGCGGTTCTAAGTCCAAAGAATATGCCAAATTCAGGGCGCAAATTAATGCTAAACTTGAAGTGGCTGAAAAAGATGTTGAACGGCTTGCCGGCAAAAGCGACAGCTCTACATACGAGAAATGGGGTAAATTTATCCTCGATATGCAGCAGTTGTATAGAGAAATTTATCATGCCAGTTCTTTCGCCGGATGTCTTGTCAGTCAGGATGTGGACGATACCGAAGGCCATAAAATCGATGCTGAGATTGACGTTTACTCTGCTCAATGGCAGTCGATGATGACTAATTTCGAGGAGTTGTCCCTTAAGCTATCCGATGATGAATGGGATAAATTTATTGCCGCCGCCAAATTGGATGAAATCAGATTCTTCCTCGATCAGATCAGGGAGAAGGCGAAAGATAAAATGCCGCCCGAATATGAGAAGTTGGTTTTAGATCTGGCGGTAGATGGTTATCATGGCTGGAACCGTCTGTATGATAAAATGGCAGGCGATTTACGGGTTGATTTCACCGAAAACAACGAGACTAAAAATATCTCAATGGGGCAATTAGCGCCCAAGATGGATGCGCCCGATAGAAATATCCGCAAGCAGGCATTCGAGAAAATGACCGAAGCCTGGGAATCAAGAGCGGAATTGTCGGCGTTGACATTAAACTCACAGGCTGGATTCAGGCTTGCCCTTTATAAAAATCGCGGCTGGGATTCACCGCTTTTTGAGCCATTGAAGAATGCTCGCCTGAAAAAGGAAACTATTGATGCTATGTGGTCGGTAATTTCCAAAGCCGCTCCCGGATTTAACAAATATGTCGATGCCCGAAAGAAATTGCTGGGTATCGATAGATATATGTGGTATGACCAGACAACTCCGGTTGGCAAACTTGACAAAACCTATTCCTACAAAGAAGCAGGCGATTTTATTGTCGAGCATATCGGCAGTTTCAGCAAGGAGATGGGTGAATTCTCGAAGATGGCGCTTGATAATAACTGGATAGAGGCGGAAGACCGTCCCGGCAAGGCGGCTGGCGGATTTTGTACCGGCTTGCCTATGAAGAAACAATCGCGCATCTTTATGACATACACTCAAACATTCGGCGATTTATCAACATTAGCCCATGAGCTGGGACATGCCTATCATAGCTGGGTACTTAAGGAAAAACCGATATTCGCCTCCCGCTATCCGATGACATTAGCTGAAACCGCTTCCACGTTCAACGAATTGCGGGTTAAGGATGCCGCCTTAGAATTAGCATCCGACAAGCAGGAGAAGCTGATGATGCTTGATCAGAAGCTTCAGGATGCCTATATCATGTTATGCAATATTCATGCTCGTTATCTTTTCGACTCTGTTTTCTATGAAGAACGCAAAAAGGGCATAGTCAGCCGCCAGCAGTTGGATGAAATCATGGTCGATGCGCAAAAGAAAGCTTATGCCGGCACGTTAGATGAGAAAGACGGCTGGCACCCGATGTTCTGGGCCTCCAAGCTGCATTTCTTCTTTACCGGTGTACCGTTCTATAATTTCCCCTATACATTCGGTTATTTATTTGCGATTGGTATCTATGACAGAGCTGTAAAAGAAGGCTCATCATTTGCTGGCGCTTACAAGGCTTTATTGGCAGATACCGGCGGCATGATGACTGAAGAGGTCGCCAAAAAGCATCTCGGCATCGACCTGACCAAAGAGGATTACTGGCAGGATGCTGTCAGCCGCGCAATGGCAGATATCGACTCGTTTGTCAAGCTGGCAGAGGAAGTGTAGTAAAGTTTAGCTCACATTTATATGTTAAGGATGCCCGCCTAAAGCGGACTGACGCCTACTGATACGTCTTCTTGTTGCCAAACAGCGCTTGGTAGCAAGATTAAATTTCATATAAACGTAATGCGTAGGGGCGTATTGCAATACACTCCTGCGCGCTGATGTATACAGAGTTAGATTTATATTGTGGTTGGCGTACGCCAACTTTAATAACTTGCAAAGAATATCAAAAAAATAATCAAGGAATAAAATGACTGCATAATTGTATATAATGACGAAGGATCTCTCTGTACTATGTGGAACATCGCGGTTGGCGTCTCTCCCTTGCACCGACCGCGATTCCGCTAAATGAACTACCCCTGTTAGCCCCGCTGCATTTTTCTATTGTATTCACTGGCGCAATTTCATATATCATTTATTGCAGCGGCTAATCTTATTTGATAGTCGTCTATGTCGCCTTCTTGCAGTCGGGTCTTAAGACTTGACAGCTTGTCGGGCGAGTAACACTCGACAACACATAAGGATTTTGCTGTCAACCTGATGAACAACTAGCATGAAGGAGTAAGGTATAATGGAACTAAAATATATCACTAACAGCAACCGGGAAGCCTGGAATGAAGTAACACCTATTCACCAGAAAGCCCGGAAAGTCAATCTCAAAGAAAAATTCAAAGTTGAAGGCTTTTCAATTTTAGATAAATATGAAACTGAGAAACTTGTAGATATCCCAATTAAGGGCAAGCATGTTGCCCAATTGTGCTGTAATAATGGCAGTGAGACTCTTTCGTTGATTAATCTCGGCGCCGACTCAGGTGTCGGTTTCGATATTTCCGATGAAGCGATAAAAGAAGCTCTCGAATTGGCTGAAATATCCGGCTTAAACTGCGATTTTATCAGAACCGATGTATATGATATCGGCGAGGAGTATTACAATCAGTTCGATTTTATTTATATAACTATAGGCGCACTTACATGGCTGCCCGATTTAAACATCTTTTTCAGTATAGTATCGAAGATGCTAAAAGACAGCGGCAAAATTATGATATATGATTCCCACCCAATTACTGATATTTTTCTATATGAAAATGAGGAGGGCTTCGATTCTGATAATCCTTTGAAAATAGTTAACTCCTATTTCCGAACTGAGCCATGGATTGATAACGATGGCATTGATTATATCGGTAAAACAAGGTATAAATCAGAAACAACTTATTCTTTTACATATCGCCTATCTGATGTTTTCAATGCGGTTATTAGGAATGGTATCGTCATTGAAGAATTTTATGAAAACCCGCACCATTTATCACCGGAGCATGCGCCTCTTGAAAAAGGACATAAGATACCGCTTAGCTATATTCTCATAGGTCAAAAGCAATAGCGGGAGGGTGCTGTCTTAGCCCATATTATTCATAAAATATATAAGAAAGTCATTGCTCCGCCTATGGCGGACGCCTCTGGCGAACGACGCGGCAATCTCCTTGTTGCCATGCAAATTAAGGCATACAGATTGCCGCGCTTCCTTTGGTCTCCGCCAGTGGCGGAGCTGCTGCATTACCCTATAGGAGTTTATGAATAATTCGGGTTAGGCAGATAACATTACAAATGTATTTTTTCTGTTGTATTCCGTCCGGCAATTTAATATATCATTTATAATTATAATTGCGGTATCGTTGGGAACTCTTTCCTGACGGCATTGAATTGTGCTATCAGGTTTTCAGACCTGATGCAAAAAAACGAAAGGAACAATAAATGAAAGCAAAAAAAATAAACAACGGCTTCTTCCTCCGAATCGATAAAGACGAGGAAATAATATCCGCTATAACAAATTTCATCATAAGCGAAAAAATACAATCAGGGACAATCACCGGTATCGGCGCTCTCACTGAAGTAACTTTGGGTTATTTCAACCGTAATAATAAGCAGTACAACAAACAGGTTTTTAACGGTGCATATGAATTGCTTTCATTAAAGGGAAATATTTCATATGCTAACGATGAACCGATTTTGCATGTTCACTGTGTGCTGGGGGATGCCGATTGTCAAACAATAGGCGGTCATCTCTTCAGCGGAACCGTAGCTGTTACCGGGGAGATATTTATTCAGACATTTCAAGATAAATTCACCCGTAAGTTAAACGAAAACTTTAACCTTAAACTGCTTGATATTTAATATGAAAAAGATAGTAACGTTAATAACCGATTTTGGTACCTCAGACGGCTATATGGGAGCTGTATACGGTGTCCTCAAATCGATAAATCCCGAGATAGACATAATAATTATAACCTGCGCCGTCCCGCCAGCCGATATAAGAAAAGCATCACGAGCTCTGATAAACAGCTGCAGTTTTTATCCTGATGAGACTATTCATATGGTGGTAGTAGACCCAACTGTCGGCCCTAAAAGGCGCTCTATTATAGTCAGGGATGAACGTTATTATTATATTGGCCCGGACAATGGCGTTTTTACGCCAGTGTTTAAATCATCAAGCGATTATGAATGCTTTCAAATTAACAATCCTAAATACCGCCTGACTACCGGTTCGGAAACTTTTTATGGTCGAGATTTATTTGCTCCGGCAGCAGGCTATATCACGCTTGGCGTACCGCTTGACGACTTTGGTCCCAAAATCAACGACCCGGTTATAATAAATGAACCATTGCCCGAAAAAATCAAGAATGATATTATCGGCAAAGTTATTGATATTGATTTCTTTGGCAATCTGGTAACCAATATTCCAGCTGATATGGTAAAGCAGGATTCAAAATTTATTGTCTGCGGCTGTAAGATAACCGGATTAAGTAAAAGCTACGCCGATGTTGAGGCCAAACAGCCGTTAGCTTATATCGGTTCTACGGATTATGTCGAGATTGCTATCAATGGCGGTCATGCCGCCAATTATTTCGGCGCCCTAATCTATGAGGAAGTTAAGGTAGTTGATTACAATAACTAAGGAATAATTTTTAAAAGGAAAATACTAAGCATGTCGGATGAAATCTACAGTGAACAGTCAAATGAAATGCCTTTTCTTAGCCATCTTGAGGAGCTTCGTTGGCGTCTTATTAAGATAATTGCGGCAATAATCATTTGCGCAGTGGCGGCTTATATATTTTCGGATTATCTTTTTCAAGCTCTATGGTACCCCTTAAACCAAGCCGCGCCCGAATTGAAAATACATTACTTCAAAGTTACTGAGGGTTTCACGACTCGCTTGAAACTATCGATAGTTGGCGGCGCTATTGCCGCCTCGCCGATAATCTTCTACCAGATATGGAAATTCGTCCTGCCAGGACTATATGACCGTGAGGTTAAAGTGGTTATGCCGATTGTGTTATTCTCAACCTTGTTTTTTTTCGTAGGCACTTTGTTTTGTTATTTCATCCTTTTGCCGTACGGATTAGGTTTCTTTTATACTCAAGCTCCCGAGGGTACTCAACCGACATTAATGATGGGGGATTATTTAAGTTTTATCCTAATGTTGATATTGGCTTTCGGAATAGTATTTCAACTTCCTGTGGTATCATTTTTTCTTGGGAAAATCGGGCTAATTTCATCGAAATTCTTAGCTAAGGGGCGACGCTATGCGGTGCTGATTATCGCTATTTTGGCGGCAGTTCTCACACCGCCGGATTTTATCAGCCAACTTGGTATAGGAATTCCATTATACATATTATATGAAATCTCTATCATAATTGTTAAGTTGACAGGCTCTGCAGAAAAACAGGAATCAGCCTCAAAAAATCTGACAGGGTGAAGTTAACCTGTTGAAATCATGTATGTTATGTAAAATAATAATATACAGTTCCGAAAATGGTAATATATTTGCTTATATATGGGATGGTGATAATATATGAAAGACAGCAAATATCGGAACATATTATTTTTATTTCATGTAGTATTATAAGGAAGGCAGTTTTACTATGAAAAAATATATCTCTAAAGCGTTGTTTTTGGCTTTAGTAATAATTCCCGCTATAAGTTGGGGTCAATATTATTTCGGACAGAATAAAGTCCAATATACAAATTTCAACTGGCAAGTTTTAACCTCCGATCATTTCAATGTTTACTTTTACCCGGAGGAAGAGAGAATCGCTAAAATAGCGGCCAAGCTTGCCGAGGATAGCTATGAATTTCATGTCGAGAAATTCAACCATATTATCAAAAAGAAAATCCCGCTGATTATATATAGCTCGCCAACATATTTCCATCAAACAAATGTTATCCCTCAGCTATTGCCGGAGGGTGTTGCCGGCTTTACCGAGTATTTAAAAGAACGTGTGGTTGTTCATTATCATGGCTCCTATAAAGACCTTGCCGATCTCATTCGCCATGAATTAACGCATGTTTTTCAGATGAACAAAACTGCTTATATCTGCAAATCTCATCGGAAAAGAAATCCCGCGCGGTCTCCATTATGGTTTACCGAGGGACTTGCCGAGCACTGGTCTGAGGGCTGGAGTTCTGAAGCTGATATGGTTATTCGGGATATGGTTATATCGGGAAATATTGTCCCATTGGATAAAATGTATACCATATCCGGCACTTTCCTTATGTATAAAGTTGGTCAATCTTTCTTAAACTTTGTGGCGGAAACTTACGGGGATGATAAAATAACGATTCTTTTGGAAAACTGGTGGAAAGAACCAACATTTAACATGCTTGTCGAGCAAACATTCGGCAAACCATTAGCAGTGATTTGGAAAGAGTGGGAGTATTACCTTAAAAAGAATTATTACCCTTGCCTTGATGACCAGCACCTGCCAGGATATACCGCCAAAAGGCTGACTACAAAACGATACAATGTTAAACCTACTGTCTTTTCCAATATCACCGAGGGCGGCAAACAGGATTATATCGCTTTCAAAACCTACCGTCTTGGCTATACTAATATCGCTGTAATGTCTCTTTCGGGAGAACAAGAAGGTATGCAGCGAATTATAAAAGGACAGAGGTCAGCCCGGTTTGAATCATTGCATTTTATCGACTCGAAAATCGATGTCAATAACAATGGTCGCCTGACTTTCGCCTCCAAAAGCCATGAAACAGACGTGCTTTATATATATGATACACAGGTTAAAAAAATTGTGGATGAGTATAGATTTGAGGGCTTGATTAATATCAATTCGCCCTCATGGTCTCCCGACAGTAAAAAGATAGTTTTTGGCGGTACTACTATGGATGGTCAGACAGATATTTATTATTATGACATCCAAGCGGAAGAGCTTAAAAAACTCACTGATGATATTTACTATGACCAAACGCCGGCTTTTTCCAGTGATAGTTCTATTATAGTGTTCAGTTCCGATAGAAGCGGTTCTGAAAGCATGAATATATTCTCATATTATTTATCCACAGGCAAAATCAAACAAATTACTTTTGGAGAATATAAAAACTTAACACCGAAAATGTCGTTTAGCAGCGATCGGATGCTTTTCACCTCCGATATGAACGGTGTCTCTAATATATACTTGTTGGAAAATCCGCTATCTGAAAAGCCTCGTTTGGTTAGGCTTACAGATTTCGCAACCGGCGTTTTCGACCCGGTTTTCACTCCCAATGATTCGGCTTTGGTTTTCTGCGGCTATCAGGACCAAAGCTATAATATTTACACTATGGATTTAGATTCGCTCATCAAAGCGGATTCAGCTTTCGAAATGTCCAATCAACCAATGGCAATAGCCTGGGCAGATACCTCAAACTGGGAACCAAACGAGCTAAGCGGCGACTATATTAAAGGAAATGTTAAATATAAAACAAAATTTTCATTTGATATTGCCCAATCAGCGGTTTCTTATGATGCTATTAACGGCACGGTTGGCGGTTTGCAGGGAGCTTTCACCGATATGCTTGGCAACCATCAGTACTATTTTTTAGTATATAATACCGCCAACACTAAAAATGAGTTAATCAACAGCTTCAATGTCGCTGTAACATATTTTAACCGTCAGAAACGGCTCAACTGGGGATTAGGCGTGTATCGTTTTTATCATGAGTATAATGATGCTCATTACGGTTTTGTTTCCGAGGAATCGTACGGCGGATTGGGTCTTTTAAGCTATCCGTTTTCAAGATTTGACAGGGTTGAGGCTTCCTTATATCTGCGTAAATATTTCAAGGAAACGCTTTTTGGTGATGACCCCGACGCTGTTGTCGCCACCGGCATGCTTTCATATATTAAAGACACATCTATCTGGGGATCAGCGGGACCGATTGACGGTTATCGTATTCATTTGAATGTTTCCGGCTCATTAAATATAAAAGAAGCGAACTATTATAACTCCTCAATAAAAACTGATATTCGCAAATATTTCAGATTAAGCGAATCATCGACTTTCGCATTTCGCACAATGTATTTCACGTCGCAGGGTGAAGACCCTCAACGCTATTATCTTGGCGGAAGTTGGGACCTTCGCGGCTACTCCCTGCGTCATTTTTACGGAAGCAATATGTTTTTGGTAAACAACGAACTGCGTTTCCCGCTTTTAAACCGCCTGCATATCGGTTTCCCCTTTGGCGCAATAGATTTCAGCGCAATACGAGGCGCAATATTTTTCGATGCCGGCAAGGCATGGGATGATAAAACCGGCAATCTGGCTGGAAGTTTCGGTTTCGGCTGGAGAGTTAATTTGGGTTATGTTACAGTTTTACGTTTTGATTTTACCCGAACTACCGACTTTAAACATGTAAAGAATGGTTTCGATTTTGACTTTTTCTTTGGCTGGAATTTTTAAAGTTCCGAGTCTGAAAGAGTGTTATTTAAACATTACGCTGGCTGCCAGACATTGTTTGACAATTGGAAAGTTTGTTGATAAAACGGGGCATCCGACAGTTGCCGGATGTCTCTTCGCTGTTGAAAAAAGGCTTATGATGTTGATTTTCAAATACTATTTAATTTCACTGCTGTCCGGCCTTTTGTCCGCCTTAGGCGGATGCTATAGTGATGTCATTCCCACACT
>JAGGSN010000127.1 GCA_021159005.1 Candidatus Zixiibacteriota bacterium
ATTATATACATCAGTGCGTAGGGGTGTTCGCCCTCAGACTGTTGACAAAGCCCACACCGATTGGAAAGTCGGGGTTTTCCAGCCCCAACTATTTCTATGAGGTTGAGATATTTTTCAATATTAACTTTTATCAACAACCTGACTCGCCGGACGAATGAGAAACCCGACCTGCTATGTTCTGGAAAAAGCCGGAGACATTCCGGATAAATTAATCTTGATTTATCAGCAATTATAGTTATTTTATTAACAGTGGCATCAAATAAAATATTTGATACGGAAAAAACCTAATGAAAAACGATCTTTCATCAAACTCTAAAAATACCGGGAAGCCTAAACTGCTGCATAAACAAAACGCTGAACCTGATAAATCACAACCAGAATTAATAGCGACCGAAGAAGATATACTCAAAAGCGGGTTTCGATTTTTTAGTGCTGTCAAGGAAGCGCCTTTAGTCGTATTTACTTTTAACAAAAACGGGATTATAATATCCTTAGCGGGCGGCAGTTTAAACAAACTCGGAATTAAATCCAAAAACTATATTGGCAAGTCAGTTTTTAGTATTTTTAAAAATATTATCGATAGAAAACATTTTGAGGATGTTCTTAACGGAAAATTATCAAAATCAATTATAAGAATAGATGATTTATCATTTGAAACCCACTATTCTCAATTGCTGAATGAAAAAGACGAGATTATAGGCATTGCCGGTGCAGCCATAGATATTTCAGAACGTAAAAGCACTGAAGACAAATTGAATAGTACATTAGAAAGCCTGAATGATTTTAAATATATTGTTGCAAAAAGCCCCGCAGTAGTTTTCCGTTGGCGGTTTACTGAAAAATGGCCTGATGAATGGCATTTAGAGTTTCTCTCGGATAATATATTTCAGTTTGGCTATAAGGCAAACGATGTTTTATCAGGACGCATTTCCTGGCAAGAAATCTCCCATCCCGATGATGCCGAAAGGTTGGAAAAAGAAATTGCTGATTATATCAAAAAGGGTATTACGGATTTTTCTCAGAAATATAGAATAATAACCAAATCAGGTGAAATACGCTGGATTGAAGATCAGACGACGGCGATTAAAGATTCTCACGGTAAAATCACTCATTTTCAAGGAATCCTTTTTGATGTTACCGAACGCAAGCAGGCGGAGGAAGAGTTACGCGAAACCTACAAAATTATTAGCAAAAGTCCAGCGGCGGTATTCCTTTGGAAAAACGAGCAGAATTGGCCAGTTGAATTCGTTACTAATAATGTTAAAAAGTTGTTTGGCTATACGGCTGAGGAATTTGTAGCCGGTCAGATATCTTATGATAGAGTTATTCATCCCGATGATTTGGATAGGGTGATGGATGAGGTAACCGGATATAGTAAGGATGAAGGAATAGAGGGGTTTACTCATAAGCCATACCGGATTATTACCAAAGATGGTGATACTAAATGGATTGACGACATAATGGAAGTCAGGAAAGGCAAGGATGGAAAAATAACGCACTATCAGGGTATCGTTATCGATATTACCGAACGCAAAGAGGCAGAGGAAGAGCTGCAAGAAAAAGAGGAAAGGATAAGAGCGCAATTTAAAGGTATTCCTATACCCACTTATTCTTGGAAAAGAGTAAATAACGACTTTGAGCTGGTTGATTATAACGATGCAGCTATGGAAATTACCCAGAACAAGATTAAAGATTTAATTGGAGTAAAAGCAAAAGACTTATACCATGATAAACCGGAAATTTTAAGAGATTTACGGCGATGTTTTAATAATAGAATAACTATCAATAAAGAGATATTGTATTATTACAAAACTACTGGCGAATCCAAATATCTATCGGTAAGATATGCTTATGTGCCTTCCGATTTAGTGATTGTCCATACTGAGGATATTACCGAGATAAAACAAATTGAGATGCGAAATGAAGTTAAACTGCAGTTTTTGGCAAATCTACGCAGCGCTGCAAATATTAATGAATGTCTCAGACTTGGCTGTATGGCAATATGTGAGGCAAAACTGTTTAAACAAGCAATAGTGATTATAAATAATAGCAAAAAAGAAATTACCAATCTTGAACAGATAGGTTCAGATGATAATTCTATACAATCCTCGAAAGATAATTTTGTTCACGATATGGAACTGCTAAAAGATGTAGAATCGAGAAAATATCGTATTAGTAATTCCTATTTCATTCCCGAAGAAGCAAACGCTTTTTCTGAAAAGGCTCAAGAATTTGTTGAGAAAATGCCCGAATCGGCAAACGATAATTCATTATGGAAGACCGGCGATAGGCATATTGTTCCGATTATTGGCATTGATAATCAATACGAGGGCTTGCTTTATGTGGATACACCTTTCAATAAAAAAAGACCGGCTTTAAATACAGTAGTTTACTTGGAAGAAATTATTGATATTGTCATGAAGAAAGTTCACGAACTTCAAATTCTCATAAAGCTTCAAAAAGAAAGGCAAATGCTTCAAGAAAAAAATATAGCCTTAAAAGAGATATTATCCCATATCGAAGAAGAGAAAGTGGAATTTAGAGCGCAAATTGCTAAGAATATCGATAAAACAATTATGCCTGCCTTTACGAAACTTATTAAAAATGACGGAACAGTGAACCATACTTGTTATAGCTTCATTATGAATTGCTTAGAAAAATTTGTATCCTCTGCAGGCGGTATGCTGTATTCTTATTCCAAATTATCGGGTAGAGAAAAAGAAGTTTGCACTATGATAATGGGCGGCGCCACATCTAAAGAAATCGCCAATGATTTGAATATTGCGCTGGCAACTGTCTGCAAATATCGGGAGAAAATAAGAAAAAAACTTGGCTTAACTAACAAGAAAATAAATTTAATAACCGCTTTAAAAATTTTATAAACCGCAATTTATCATCTATATGGGATTATTTATAGACTCCATCATGCGATACTGCAATGTGCAGGTTTTATCCCTGGTTTTGCAGTAGAATTGTAACCCGTATTATTAGGAATTATGTTGCACATTTAGCGTTAAAAACACACTCCTGACACCTCTCTCGAGAGGGGAATAATATAATGTTGGTGCACGAGGACGTACACCAAGCACTCTATATAATGTTGGTGCACGAGGATGTACACCAAGCACTCTAACCC
>JAGGSN010000128.1 GCA_021159005.1 Candidatus Zixiibacteriota bacterium
AGTCCGTGCCTACATATCTGTTGCGAATGTTTATCGCCGCGTTGTGATCACGGTCTATGACGTTGCCACAGGATGCACAGATGTACGTCCTTTGTGACAACGGCATCGACTGGATATTGCCACAAATGCAACATTCTTGTGATGTGTATCTCGGATTAACCAGCCCAACAACACCACCAGCATATTCTGCTTTGTAGGTCGTGAACTCAATTAATTTTCCCCAAGACGCATCGTGAATTGATCTTGCAAGATGATGGTTCTTCACCATGTTTTTGATTTGCAAGTCCTCAAATATGATCTGATCATAAGTATCTGCGAGAAAACGGCTTACTTTGTGCAGATAGTCCTTTCGGACATTTCGTACCTTACGATATACCCCTTTGAGAACAACCTTCTGCTTATTCCGATTATTTGATCCCTTTTTCTTACGAGATAGGTGTTTATGTTCTTTCCTTAACTTCAAGTCGTATTTGTATGTGGTCTTCGGATTCGGTATCTGCGTACCGTCCGACAGCACAGCGAGAGTCGTGATCCCTACATCCACACCAACAGAAGTTTTAATCTCCTTTGGTTCTGGGTTCGGAAGTTCAACGGAGAAGCCCGCATACCACTGGTCGCCATCTCGTTTGATGGTGCAAGTCTTGATCTTACCCTCAATCTCCCTGTGCATAAACATCCTGATAACTCCAATCTTCGATAGTTTCAATCTACCATCTTCAAGTATCTTAAATCCGGACTGTGGGTATGTGAATGAGTCATATCGGTTATATCCTTTAAATCTGGGGTATCCGGGAGTTTCCCCGTTTTTCACCCGTCTGAAGAAGTTTTGAAATGCCTTATCAAGTCTACGAAGAACATCCTGAGCAACCTGCGAGTATACACCAAGATTAAGGTATTTTAACTGCCCAGCCTGCTGATTATAGTTCACTCCGATGCAACATCGATCATAAGCATTTTTACGGTCTTCCAGCATCTCATTATAGAGGTGTCTACATGTGGAAAGTACATTCAATAATATGATGTTCTGTTTCCTCGTTGGGTACATCCGATATTTGAAAGTCTTTCTGCTCATGTTAACACACCACTGTTGAGGCATCGTACTATACTGATCCCCTCATCCTATAATTTCTTATTTGGTATGGCGTCGCAGTGATATCTTCAACAATTCTATATTGAGTCGCATAATATCCCGGACCATGTCTACGGCATTCCTTATTCAAATCTATTCTTTTATTCTTTTTGCGTGTCATGGTATTACTCCTTTATTATATTCCTGTTCAAGTGATTTTATAATCAAAGCGATAGCATCATCGTATCCTTGCTTATAAGATGCCTGTTTCATCTCATCCAATTGAT
>JAGGSN010000129.1 GCA_021159005.1 Candidatus Zixiibacteriota bacterium
GGTTTAACATACAGCTTCCTGGATTCCCCCGCCGCGGCGGGGGAATGACGTAAATGGGTAATCATCAAATTAAAATCAATTACTAAAATCTTAGCTCGAAATATTTAACAAAATAAAAGATGAAGTGCCGATGTTTATCGGAGTCGCCCAACATCCCGCTGCTCTATGGATTATGAAATAAGCAAGTTTCGATTGTTGGGTATTATTTTAAGAACTCTATAAAAAAGGCCGGACAGTAGTGTAACAAAATATAAAAAAACACTTTCGTTTTATCACTGAATTATAATACTATTAACCCAAACGGAAAGTAGAAATGTAGTCGCACTGACCAAACGGATAGGGAATAACACAATTTGAAGAAGATTAAGCTGTTGTTTAAAATCGGATATGTTTACCATAAAGCCGCTTTCGACCCGGTAATCGAACTTCTGCTTAATGATGATAAATATGATGTTTTGTTTTCATTAGAGTATGAGCGAAAACGGCGACTCTTTATAGATTTTCCATATCGCGCGCCCATTATTAAAAAGTGGGAAAAATCAGGCTATCGTTTTACAAAAGAGACGAAAGGGTTCGATATAGTTATAACCGGCGATACCCTTCGCAATGCCGCCGAGTATGGCCGAACCCTGTTATGCTTTTTGAACCATGGCACCGGAATTAAAAATATTCTATACCGCAACTTAGCTAATGTTCCCGATGACAAATACCAGATATTTGTCGAGGGCAGGCATCGCGTGGAATCTCTGACGAATTATTCCTCACTTGAAAAAAATGAAGTGCATCTTATTGGACTGCCCAAGCTCGATTTCTATTTCCGGGGGCGATATAATGATACGGAAGCTTTGCTCGCAAAGTGGGGACTCGACCCGAAAAGACCAACAGTTCTATTTGCTCCGACATATAAGCCAACCTGCCTGTATAAAATTAAGGATAACATATTCGAGCAGACTAAGGATTTTAACCTGATAATCAAACTTCACCCATACAGTTGGATGGGCAAATATGCGCCGCACAGACAACATCGAATATATGCCAGGCGGGCTGAAAAATATCCGCATGCCGTCCTGCTTCCTTTTAATGAGTATAACATCGTCCCGTATTATGCCGCCGCCGATACGATTATCAGCGAGGCTTCGAGTACTGCATTCGATTTTTTAGCCTTTGAGAAAACCGGTATTATATTCGATTTGTCATGCGATAGATTAAAGCACTCGGATGGCCAGCCTTTGCTCGAAATCGATAACCGCGAGTTTTTAAAGGGAGCGTTTATTCATATTGATGATGGCAAGGATATTAATCATGCAATCGAATCAGCCTTAAATCCTACCGAACAGAACAAAGAAACCGCCGATAAATATCGGGATAAGTATTTCTATAAACTTGACGGCAAAGCCTCGGAACGTATGGTAAAAAAAATCGAAAAATTGTATAATGAGGGTGGTCATGAAAACATCCCCGGAAACGAAAGAGATATAAAATGAAAGCCGTAATAATCGCCGCTGGTATGGGCAGCCGTATCTGGAATGAAACAGACAATACGCCGAAAACATTACTGCCTTATGATGAGGGTTCAATTCTATCGACTATAATGAGTAATTTTAACAAGGTTGGCATCCGTGAATTTGTTGTCGTGGTCGGCTACCAGTCGGAATCTATAAAGCGATATTTGAAAGATAATAGCTATTTTAATATGGATGTTGAGTTTATCGAAAACCTCAGGTGGGAAGAAGGCAACGGCATTTCTGTTTTGGCCGCCGAACCTGCGGTCAAAGGCGATGATTTTATTCTTTCGATGTCGGATCATTTGGTCTCGACTAACGCACTCGATAGAATTGTAAACTATGACAGCAATAAAAATCTGCTTTTGGTTGACCCCCGGATAGATGAAATTTACGACATTGATGATGCCACTAAGGTTGCTTTCGAGAACACTCAGATAGTCGATATCGGCAAAGAAATTGACAGTTATAACGGAGTCGATTGCGGCATATTCAGATTAAATGAAGGCTATTTTTCCGCTATGAGAAAAGCCTTGAAGAAAGAACAGGATTCGATAAGCGCGGCAATTAAGATGCTTATTAACGGCAGGGATATAGAGGCTGTGTTTATGAATCATCCCGATAATTGGATCGATGTTGATACTCTTGAGGCTTACCAATATTCATTGGATAATCGGCACTTATATAGTTAAAAACTAATAGATTATTGCCCTCAGGATGTCGCTTCACTCCATTAATGAGGAATGTAAAAAGAGGGCGTATGCAATACGCCCCTACGCGTTGATGTATATCAAGTCAGGTATATTGTTACCCTTATAATGTCAAATAATCAAGCCAAGCCCTTTAAACGGCACTGCCAATATCTGCCTGCCATTACGGCATTACATATGTCATAATGACTATTTTGATGTCATTATGACAGTTGCCTTTAGGGTAAATACGCTGCTGTTTCTCTATCATATTATCTAACATATTGATATACAACCATATATCTGAATTGGCACGGCCTTTGCTCTATAAATGACCAGAAGATATGAAAGAACTTAAACAAGAATAAGGAGAAATTAAGATGATGACATACTGCAAAACCTGTTTACCGCCTGCTGAGATAAAGCAAACCGAAAATGGCTACATCATTATAATGGAACTGCCTGGCAGTTTCCGTGATGATATTAAGATCTGGCAGGAAAATGGTATTCTCACGATCACCGGCGAGAAAAAAGCTCCCTCCGGAGACCGTATCTTTAGCGAACGAGTTTTTGGTGAATTCACCCGCTCATTCAGATTGCCCGAGGATGTCGACCTTGACAAAATCGAGGCTAATTACAGCGATGGCGTAATTACAGTCGAGATTCCCAAGCAAGAAAGCGTTAAACCAAGAAATATTAAAATTAAATAAAGGAGGTACTAAAATGTTTAGTATTGTGAAACGTGAACCTAAATACAACTGGGGCGTAATGAATCTTAGAAATGAAATAGACAGGATGTTTCGCAGCTTTTATGAGGATTCCGAATCATCCGACAGCCATTGGATGCCATCGGTAGATATTATCGATGAGAAAGACAAGCTGTTATTGACTGCGGAAATCCCCGGCGTTGAAAAGAAAGATGTGAAAATCAATCTTCAAAACAACGTTTTAAGTATTGAGGGCGAAAAGAAACAGGAGCATGAAGAGAAAGACGATGACTATTACCGCAGCGAACGGTTTTATGGCAAGTTCTGCCGCAGTTTCACTCTTTCATCTGATGTAGATTCTGATAATATCCAAGCTGATTTCGACAACGGAGTTTTAACTGTAACTATGCCGAAATCAGAGAAAGTCAAGCCGCGTCAGATTGAAATCAAGTAGCAGCATATTGAGAGCTCTCTTTGGCAGCCAAGCAACGCTTGGCTGCCAAAGTGAATCATGATGATACTGTTGCGTAGGGGCGTATTTGCAATACGCCCCTACGCGCTGGTGTCTTTAGACAGCAATCAGTCCCTGATATGAATGCCGGAGAATTGTTTAGTAAAGGTGTAATAAAATAATGCGGCAATTTTTAATGACAATAACACTCGTGATCGGTTTAACAGCCTTGGTTTTTGATTTATTTAAATCAGGCAAACCAAAAACTGCTGAGGTGCTAATCGAAAATGAAAATAAAACTAATAATAAATTTGAGAGGATAAAAGTATGTCAAAAATAATCGGAATAGACTTGGGAACAACCAATTCCTGCGTAGCGGTAATGGAGGGCGGCGACCCGGTCGTTATCGCCAACTCGGAGGGTTCCCGCACGACATCATCGGTGGTTGCGGTTACCAACAAAGGCGAACGCCTGACCGGCCAATTAGCAAAACGTCAGGCGGTAACCAATCCTAAGGATACGGTATTTTCAATCAAACGGTTCATGGGCAGAAATTTCTCAGAGGTTGGCTCGGAGATACAAAACTATCCATATAAGATGAAAGCCGGCCCTAATGGCGATTGCCATATCGAGGTGGCTGGCAAAGACTACTCGCCGCCGGAAATATCAGCGATGATACTTCAGAAAATGAAGCAGACCGCCGAGGATTATCTTGGCGAAAAAGTTACTAAGGCGGTTATCACAGTGCCGGCATATTTTAACGATTCGCAGAGAAAAGCCACCAAGGATGCCGGTAAAATCGCCGGTCTTGAGGTAATGCGGATTATTAACGAGCCGACTGCTGCCTCGCTGGCGTATGGTCTCGATAAAAAGAAAAACGAGAAAATCGCTGTCTATGACCTTGGCGGCGGCACTTTTGATGTATCAATACTTGAACTTGGCGATGGCGTATTCGAGGTGCGCTCGACTAATGGCGATACCCATCTCGGCGGCGATGATTTCGATAAGCAGATTATCGATTTCTTTGTTGATGAGTTTATTAAAACCGACGGCATCGATCTCTCTAAGGATCCGATGGCTTTGCAAAGGCTGAAAGAAGCGGCGGAGAAAGCTAAAATCGAACTGTCATCAACAGCCGAAACGAATATCAATTTGCCGTTTATTACCGCCGATTCGGCAGGCCCAAAACATCTGAATATAACCCTGACCAGAGCCAAACTCGAACAGCTTGTCGATGACTTAATTCAGCGGACTATCGAACCCTGCCGTAATGCGCTTAAGGATGCCAAATTGTCGGCTTCTGATATCGATGAGGTAATCTTAGTCGGCGGGATGACTCGCATGCCAAGAGTTATTGAAACAGTGAAAAGCTTCTTTGGCAAAGAACCGCATAAGGGTGTCAACCCGGATGAAGTTGTGGCAATCGGCGCGGCTATTCAGGGCGGCGTTTTAGCCGGCGATGTCAAAGATGTTCTGCTTTTGGATGTTACTCCGTTGTCGCTGGGTATTGAAACCCTTGGCGGTGTATTTACAAAGCTTATAGAACGCAACACTACGATTCCAACAAAGAAGTCCGAGATATTCTCAACTGCCGCCGATAATCAGACCACGGTCGAGGTGCATGTCCTTCAGGGCGAAAGGCAGATGGCTATCGACAATAAGACTATAGGCAGGTTTCATCTTGACGGCATACCGCCAGCGCCGCGGGGTTTGCCCCAGATTGAGGTGGTTTTCGATATAGATGCTAACGGTATTCTCAATGTTTCGGCTAAGGATAAAGCCACTGGTCATGAACAATCGATAAGGATTGAAGCCTCGTCCGGATTATCCGAGCAGGATATCGAAAAGATGGTCAAGGATGCCAAGGCTCACGAGACTGAGGATAAAACCCAGCGTGAGAAAATCGATGCAATTAACGCCGGCGATTCGCTTGCTTACCAGACAGAGAAGCAGTTGAAAGAGCTTGAGGATAAAATCGATGCCGACCAGAAAGCCAAAGCGCAAGCCGCTGTTGACCGTCTGAAAGAAGCGGTAAAGAAGAAGGATGTAGACGAGATTAAATCCGCCAGCGATGCGCTCAATGCTATCTGGCATGAAATATCGGCTAAGATATATCAATCCCAGACAGCCGAACAGCCGGGCGCGGCGAATCCCGGTGGCAGCGGCGGCAATGGCCAGAGCACATCCGATAAGCAGGCTGGTTCTGGCA
>JAGGSN010000130.1 GCA_021159005.1 Candidatus Zixiibacteriota bacterium
AGTCTATTATAATGGGAGGTAACGGAAGCCCACCTGAGAGACAGAATTTATTAGGACAACTGAGGTCTGGGATACTGGCTTGTATTGAGAAGGGGATACTCGATAAAGTTTTGGAGGGCTTCGATCCTCGGATTCAGGAACAGATTAGAGTGGAGTATAGGATTAAGTAATGGCTAATGCTTGGTCTTTAGGAGGGAATTTAATAACCTCAAGGCAAAAATTAGCTGGTTGTGGAACCTTGACAGCGGGTTTGAGTTTTGGGGGTGATGGAGCTTCTAGTTTTTTAAAGGCGACTGAAGAATATGATGGTACAGCTTGGTCATTGGGAGGGGATTTAAATACAGGTAGATATGCCTTGGCTGGTTGTGGTACTCAATCAGCGGGTTTAAGTATTGGTGGAAGTGATGCTTACGACGATAATGTTACTGAAGAATATAACGAAACAGTTTGGTCATCTGGCGGTAATTTAGGTACAGGCAGGGATGCTTTAGCAGGGTGTGGTACTCAGGGAGCTGGCTTAATTTTCGGGGGATATAGCGGGGATTATTTAGCAAGTACTGAAGAATATGATGGTACATCTTGGACTGCCGGCGGTGCTATGGCAACGGCTCGTAATTATTTAGCAGGCTGTGGTACTCAATCGGCGGGGCTCAGTTTTGGGGGATATGATGGTAGTATTTGTGCAACCACTGAAGAATATAATGGTACGGCCTGGTCTGCCGGCGGGGATTTAGCTGGGGCTAGATTGTATCTTGCAGGCTGTGGTACTCAGTCTGTAGGTTTGAGTTTTGGTGGGTATGATACTGATCTTTCAGCAGTAACTGAAGAATATAATGGGACGGCTTGGTCATCCGGAGGAAATTTATCAGTTGCAAGACGATATTTAGCAGGTTGTGGGACACAGTCAGAAGGATTAAGTATTGGTGGGTATACTTCTAGTACTCATTCTCCAATAACAGAGGAATATGTTCCTGCCCCGACAGATTCCACCAATCTCCTAGACGGCAAAGTAGCAATACGAAACGATGCAACTATTTTGCTTGATGGCAAGGCAGAAGTAGGGGTTTTTGCCCGGGATATCTTCGATGCCAAGGCAGTAGTCAAAGATGAAACGACAACTCTATTTAATGGTACGACCGAAGTAATAGGGTGGAAAGCAGATTTGCTCGACGGCAAGGTCGAGGTAACAGGCTGGGCCGCTGATCTACTCGACGGTAAAGTAAGCACAGCTAAT
>JAGGSN010000131.1 GCA_021159005.1 Candidatus Zixiibacteriota bacterium
CCAACACTGCCCGCGTCATTCCCAACTTGATTGGGAATCCAGAGATTGGTCATGCTGACAGCTCCTGCCTGCCGGCGCCCGCCTGTCTGCGGACACGGGGCACGGTATTTTTGTCATCCACCATTGGTTTAACATACAGCTCCGTCCACCGCTGGCGGATTTCTGGATTCCCCCGCCGCGGCGGTGGAATGACGCAAATGGATAATCATCGAATCAAAAACGATTTCTGAAATTTAATTCCTCCTGTCGGCGGACAGGCATGAAATATTATGCAAAGCAAAAAGTAAAATAGCGATGTTTGCTGGAGTTTTCCAATGTCTTGTTGTTCTGTGGGCTGCGAATCAAGCAAGTTTCGCTTGTTGGATAATATTTAAAGAACTCTATGAAAAAGGCCGGACAGTAGTGAAAATTAATATAATCCATCTTTGAAATATTGACATTCCTTAATTACTTCAGTAACTTAAAACCAAGAATAATTAATTTAAGGAAAAGCTGAGTAATGGACGATCAATGCGAAGTGAAGTAAACGATTCCAATTATAAATGTGCCGAGGATTTTCGTGTCTTATCACATCAGATATTAATCTATGCCAATCGCAATATTCCGAAAATTGATTTTCTTCGCGAAATCCTGACGATGATAATCAATTTCTCAAAGTGTGATGTTGCAGAATTGTGGTTGAATGAGAGTGACAAATATATCCACTGTGAAATTACTCAGCCCATTAAATATATATTTCAATATGAAGTTAAACAACTTGTAAATAATGGAGATGGCGCACCAGTTCCATTTCTTTTGAAAAATTCAATTCTTGATTTGCTGCGATTGAATATTATCAAGCAAAAGTATGATTCAACCTTGCCGGTTTTCACATCAGGCGGCAGCTTCTGGATAGGCGACACAGGAATATCTTTGTCATACATATTGGATCCTGAAGAAAAAAAGCACTATAACAATTATAATATAAATGGGCAATATAAGTCGATAGCTCTGATACCGCTTGTTGTTGGTGATGATAGCATAGGTCTTTTACAATTAATGAGCGATCGAAAGGATTTCTTTACTGAAAATGATATTGAATTATATGAAGATATCGCCCGGATTATTGGAATTGCTGTTGTAAACCAACGCGCCCAAGCTGCATTGCGTGAAAGAATCAAAGAATTAATCTGCCTGTATAATATAGCTCAAATTATTGAAAAGCAAGAATTGTCACTTAGTGAAATTTTACAAGGTATTGTAGAATTTCTACCTCCAGCTTGGCAATATCCCGGCATTACCACCGGCAGGATTATTTTCGATGGCCATACTTTTACAACATCCGGATTCTTGCTGGATAGACAAAAGCAGACTTCCGACATCTTTGTGAAAGGCGAACGGCGTGGAGTTATCGAAGTGGCCTATATGAAAAAAAAACCAGACCTTGATGAAGGACCATTTCTCAAAGAAGAGAGAAAATTAATTAACGCTATAGCCAGACATATAGGTCTTTTAATAGAACGTAAAGAAGCCGAGGAGAAAAGTTCACAATTACAGGAACAACTCAGGCATGCCGATAGGTTGGCAACGATAGGACAGCTAGGAGCTGGTGTTGCCCATGAATTAAATGAACCACTTGGCAACATTCTTGGATTTGCCCAGCTTGCAATGAAATGCCCGGAACTTCCAAATCAGGCAAATAGGGATATTGAAAAAATCGTGGAAGCTTCTCTTCACGCGCGGGAAGTTATAAAAAAGCTGATGATATTCGCCCGTCAAATGCCGTCTAAAGCGACCCTGATTGACTTGAATAAAGCGGCAAAAGAGGGGCTTTATTTCTTTGAGGCTCGCTGTGCCAGGGCCGGAATTGAATTAGTTCGGTCACTTATACCGGATATTCCGGAGATCACCGGCGACCCGTCACAGTTAAACCAGGTTTTGGTTAATCTTGTAGTTAATTCTATTCAGGCTATGCCGAAGGGTGGAAAATTGACAATACAAACTTATGCTGATGATAAAAATGTATTTCTGGTTGTAGAAGACACAGGTATTGGCATGAGCGAAGATACTATAAAAAAAATATTCATTCCATTTTTTACAACCAAAGATGTTGATGAAGGTACCGGCTTGGGTTTAGCTGTAGTCCATGAAATTGTAAAATCGCATAAAGGTTCCATCGCTGTTGAAAGTGCAATTGATCAGGGAACCAGTTTTAAAATTCAACTTCCCATAACAGGGGCTTAGCATATAGAAGTGCTTTATAGATGATGCATTCAAATGAAAAAAAACGGATACTGGTTGTAGATGATGATGCGGCTACTTTGGAAGTACTCGAAAGAAACCTAACCTCACAGGGATATGTGGTTTTCACTGCTCCGGCTGTAATAGAAGCGATTAGGATTTTAGAATCGACATCAATAGACTTAGTCATTACAGATTTAAAAATGCCCAAAGTAAGCGGACTTGATTTAATAAAACATGTTCGGGAAAACTATAAAGATACTGAAATAATGATGATTACAGGCTACGCTTCAGTTGAAGGAGCAGTCAGGGCGGTCAAGATAGGAGCCGAGGAATATCTGGCTAAACCTTTTACTGATGAAGAACTTTTTTCTGCAGTTAAAAGAACGCTTGATAAAACAGATATACGAAAAACCGGAAATGCTCAAATCCCTAAAATACTGTCAGTTGATCATGGTCTTTTTGGTGAATCAACGGTTATTCGGAAAGTAATTAAAACCATAGCTAAGGTTGCATCCACTCCAACTACTGTACTAATCACAGGAGAAAGCGGTACAGGCAAAGAGCTTGTTGCCAGGGCAATTCATTATAACAGCCCGCGAGCTTCAGCTCCATTTGTACCTGTAAATTGCGGCGGTATTCCGGAAGGCTTGCTCGAAAGCGAGCTTTTTGGGCATGTAAAAGGCGCTTTTACTGGAGCCAATGAATCCCGGGCAGGTTTTTTTCAAACAGCTGATGGCGGCACTATCTTCCTTGATGAAATCAGCGAAACCAGTCTTTCTATGCAAGTAAAATTGCTTCGTGTTCTTCAAGATAAACAAGTATGCATGGTGGGCGCTAATAAGACTCGTAAGGTGGATATACGAATTTTAGCTGCAACTAATAAAAATTTGCTAAGCTTGGTGAAAAAAGGAGATTTTCGCGAAGACCTATTCTTCCGTCTTAATGTCATCGCCATTGATATTCCTCCATTACGGGAAAGAGGAAATGACATTATATTGTTAATTAACCGTTTCACCAATAAGTATTCCGAGGAGCTAAATAAACCAACACCAAGTTTCTCAGACAAAGCCTTGGTAGTGTTGAAAAACTACTATTGGCCTGGCAATGTCAGGGAATTGGAAAATATAATACAGCGTCTTGTGGTCATGACCGATAGCGATTTTATAGAAGTCCCGGATTTACCCTCATTGATGCGTTTCTCGGCTTTAAAAGAAACAGGATACAATCGGACTTTGACTGAAGTGGAAACTGAGTATATTTGCAATGTATTAGCCAATGTGAATGGCAATAAAACAAAAGCAGCGCAGATACTTGGGATTGACCGTAAAACCTTACGTGAAAAACTTAAAAACCAAACACCTCCTGCAACCTGAATATAGGGAACCATTTCTAATGTGCAAAAGCTTCAGTTTATCAGATTGAGTATATTAAAATTATTAAACCCCGATGACTTGACCACCGGGGCTTTGATCTAATCAACTTGCTGGGTTGATTTGTGAAATTTTGACAGATAGGTTTACGGTAGGACGTAAGAAGAACCCATGTCAGCCAACTTATTGATTAGTCTTTCAATAAATAGAATGCTTATCTAATTTTTAAGAATTTCCTCAACTTCTTTTTTATCAAGATCCATAATATACTTGATTCCACTGACTTTTTCTGCTTCAGGAGTTAGGGATGCTAAGTCATCACGAGTCATATAATCGAGAGAGAATTTACGGCTGCCGCCCATTAGCTGACGTAAACCTTGAGCTAAACGCTCATAATAAGTATATAGGCCAATAGCTCCGGTTGGAAGTTTCTCAAATTCTTTATCGCCAATTTCTTTACGAAGATCGCCGGAAGTTACAAAAATCTCATCTATTGTTGAGCCAAAGCGTTCTATATATACAGGAACCTGATGGTCTTTAATAGTGCGGCCGATTGTTTTACCTACCATCGCAGCGGCTATCGGGCTGCGAGCCATGCCGATAAGTTTAACAAACGGAGCTCCCATAGATAAACCTTTGAATATTTGATCCTCAAAAGTGAAACCGCCTGCTAAGGCTAAAGCCGGAACATATTCGCCTTTATCAGATAATTGCTTGGTGTATTGATATAAGAGCGAATGCAATTCTACAGGCGGCATACCCCATTCGTTCATCATTCTCCAGGGGCTCATACCGGTTCCGCCGCCAGCGCCATCAACCGTAAGAAGATCTATTTTATACTTAGAGGAAAACTTAACTGCCCGGGCAAGATCTGCCGGTCTGTAAGCACCGGTTTTCAGGAAGATGTATTTGGCTCCCGCCTTGCGAAGTTCATCAACACGACTTGCAAATGATTCCTCGGTAACCATGCCAACGCGTGAATGACGTTCGAATTCTTTAAAAGCACCTTTTTCGAAAGCTTTGATAACATTCGGATCAGTTGGATTTGGCAGCACAATATAGCCGCGCTTGTACAACATCTGAGCTTTTTCCAGGCTTTTTATTTTCACTTCGCCGCCAATATTCTTGGCGCCTTGTCCCCATTTTAATTCAACAATTTCAACGCCGAGTTCGCTAATGGCATACTCCTGAGTACCCAAACGAGTATCTTCGACATTAGCCTGGACAATTGTAGCTCCCCAGCCATCAATCTGATTATCCTGAAAAAGTTTAACTCGCCGCTTAAGGTCCACAGTATCGACCGCCCGGCCGTTCTTGATTTTTGCTTCAGTGTCCATACCGACTACATTTTCACCAATCGTAAGACCAGTGCCCGCTAATGCAGTGCCGATTGCCAAGCCTTCCCAATTATTCTTGGCAATATCAGTTGAACCAATACCGGGAATGATCCATGGATAGCGGAACTTAATTCCCTTATCATGACCGAAATGAACTTCAAGGTTAACTGCCGGGAAAATAGCCTTATCGCTGTCAGCCTCAATGCCCTGAGCGCCGGCAGCGGTTCCCATGATATTGAAATGCGAGTAGTCAACAGGATAAATTTTTTCAGCGGCTGTTGTAATAACTCCGAACGGTTGCGGATATATAACCTCATGACCTCTATAGGCTGATTTGCCTATTTCACACATACCGATACAGCCATCCACGCAGGTTACGCACATGCCAGAATTAGGTGATATCGAACCTTCTGTTCTATTTTTAGTTAGAGTAGCCGCTGAGGCGTTAATTTTTGAGAAATTCGTTGACATTATTTTTTTCCTCCATTACTTTATTTTCAGTCTTTCTTTATCTCACATGCAACGCAAGGTTTCATATAGCACATCATATCATCAAATTGTTCTTTTTCCAAACAGGGCGGATCTAAGTTTGCGCAGGCACCGCAGATTGCTTTTTCCGGCTGGTTGTAGGTGCATCTCAACTGACAGACCGGGCAAACATACATGCAGCCGCCGCACAATCGACAAACATCGGATTTAACATCAAATGGTGTGCCGATACTTCTATCTTCACCTCTTCCGCGGAAGCCAATAGCTTTAGCCATCATCTGCTCTTCGCACATGCGAACACACAGTCCGCATAGTATGCAATCTTCGTGTTCCTGCTTAAATCTCTGCTGGCGAACATTATGTTCCGCAGCGATATCCTGAATGATTTTCGATTGAGGGGATGAAGCCAATAGAAGTTCTATAATCATCTTGCGCGCCTTGACTACCCGTGAGGAAGCAGTTCTAACTTTAAGCCCCTCTTCAACCGGATATGTACATGATGTAACCAGTTTTGCTCTTGGCCCCTCGCCAATTTCGACCACACAGAGACGACATGCTCCATAAGGCGTCAGCCCTTCCATGTGACACAGAGTCGGAATAGGGAATCCCAAAAGCTTAGCCGCTTCCAGAATTGTCGTGCCCTTTTCAACTCTGGTTTCTAAACCATTAATAGTTAATTTAATCATGCTGTTTTTTCTCCTGTTGGAAGGGATTCTTCTTCTAATTCAGGTTTCTTTGTAAATTCTAAATCGCACCGGAGACATCTTCTTGCTTCATTGGCAGCCTCTTCGACCGATAACGAAACCTCCGCTTCGGCAAAACTTCGTTTACGCCATTCGGCAGGCGCACGAGGCGTCTCGGCGCGGCTATACTGCTGTATCTCAGTGTCAACCGGTACCGGTTCGACATATACTTTTGGCAGACATGGCTTGGCCGGTTGTATGAGTTCTTCATTTTTCAAGAAACGCTCAATCATAACCGCCGATTTCTTGCCGGCGGCAATTGCCTGAACCACCGTATTCGGTCCGGTAACCAAATCACCGGCAGCGAATACTCCCGGTCGATTCGTAAGCAGCGTTTTTTGATCTATCTGAACCGTATTCCACTTAGTTGTTTCGATACCGCTTTTTTGAACGGGTCCGATGCTGTCAACACCTGCATCTTCACTTATTGCCACAACTAATGTATCAAGCTCGATTTCATATTCGGTGCCCTTAATTGCGACAGGACTGCGGCGGCCGCTGGAGTCGGTATCACCCAGTTCGTTTTTAATACATTCAAGTCCTACAAGATGTCCGTCTTTTTCAATAATTTTATTAGGCGTAACAAGCGTAATAATTTCGATTCCTTCCTGGTCAGCCGCTTCGATTTCCTCGGCAAAAGCCGGCATTTCATCGCGTGTCCGACGGTAAAGGATAGTAACGCTTTCAACATCCTTCTGACGTAGAGCCATACGAGCGGCATCAATTGCCGAGTTGCCGCCGCCGATAACTCCGACCCGACCCTTAGCCAGCAGCTCGCCTCTCAAGTTGAAAGCCTTAAGAAATTCAATCGAGGGATAAACGCCTTTCACGTCTTCATTCTCAAGCTTAAGCGGTCGGCTTTTGTGAGCGCCCATCGCCAGCAAAATCGCTTTGTATTTATCTTCAAACAGGCCGTTGATAGTTATATCTTTGCCTAATGCAGTATTGCATTTAACTGTAATATTATCATCAAGAAGAGCGTCTATTTCATCCCTGATAACCTCTCTCGAAAGCCGATAGGATGGGATAGCGCAGGTTAGCATGCCGCCGGTTTCAGCCTCAGCTTCAAAAACGGTTACCTTACAACCTTTAAGCGACAGGAAATGAGCCGCTGTTAAACCAGCGGGACCTGAGCCGATAATAGCAACACTCGGAGGTTTGCCATCCGGCCACTTGGTTCGCTTCGGTTTATATATAGAGGGGTCAAAGCGATCTGTAATAAATCTCTTTAGCGATCGTATTGCTATCGGGTCTCCGCCGCTTGTACCTGCTCGACACTTAGACTCGCAGGGGTGATCACAAACACGGGCGCAAACTGAGGGGAATGGATTTGGCTCGCGAATTACGCGGTATGCTTCTTTATATTCACCGCGGGCTATATGAGCTACATAACGCCAAGCCTCTGTGCCCAGCGGACAAGCAGATTGGCAGGGCGCGCCGACTAATTCCTTGCAAACAAAAGCATCGCATCTTTTGTCGACAATATGCCGTTCAAATTCATGACGGAAATATTTCAAAGCGCTTAAAACCGGATTGGAAGCGGTCTGTCCGAGACCGCACATTGTGGTGTCTTTTACAACAAGAGCAAGTTCTTCAAGCAGGTCGAGGTCTTCAAGTTTAGCTTTGCCTTTTGTCACATCATCAAGGATTTCATACATGCGCTGGGTGCCTTTTCTGCAGGTAAAGCATTTACCGCACGATTCGCTTTTCAGGAAATTCATGAAATACCTGGCGACATCGACCATGCAGGTATTTTCGTCCATAACGATCATACCGCCGGAACCCATAATCGAGCCTGCCTTTGCCAAGCTATCGTAGCTGATTGGCAAGTCGAACATACTTGCCGGGATACAACCGCCAGATGGTCCGCCTGTCTGGACAGCTTTGATCTTTGCCTTACCGACAGGCCCGCCGCCAATATCGTACACGACCTCGCTGATTTTAATGCCCAGAGGCACCTCGACCAAACCGGTATTTTTTATTTTTCCTACGAGTGAAAATATTTTGGTTCCGGTATTGCCCGGCACACCCACTTTGGCAAATTCTTTGCTGCCCTTATCAATTATAACGGGAATGTTCGCCAGCGTTTCCACATTGTTAATGCAGGTCGGATGTCCATCGATACCTTTTTCAATTGGGTACGGCGGCCGCTGTCGGGGTTCGCCCATGTAACCCTCAATAGATTTTATCAGAGCTGTTTCCTCACCGCATACAAAAGCGCCAGCGCCGCGAACAATTTCGATATCGAAATTAATCCCTGTATTTAAGATATTTTCTCCTAATAAACCCAGATCGCGCGCCTGCCTTATAGCGATAAGAGCATGTTTAATCGCCAAGGGATATTCGTCTCGGATGTACATGATTCCTCGAGTAGCGCCGATAGCAAAGCCTGCAATTATCATACCTTCAATGATAGCATGCGGATTGCCCTCGAGAACACTACGGTCCATGTAAGCGCCAGGGTCTCCTTCGTCGGCATTGCAGATAATATATTTCTGTTCATTTTTTTTGCCTGAAGCACTAGCAAATCCCCACTTTTTGCCAGTTGGAAAGCCGGCACCACCGCGTCCCCTAATGCCTGAATCCAGAACTTCTTTGATAACCCAATCCGAATCAAGCTTGGTGAGAACCTTTTCGAGTGCGGCATATCCTTCTTGTTCGATATAATCAAGGATTCTAATGGGATCAATTTTTTCACTGGCGCCCAAAATGGTACGAGTTTGTTTTTTAAAAAACGGTATATCGTTTTGAGAATGATAAGCTTTATTTTCGCGTTTTTCTTTAAATATCAGTTCATTAACTACACTATTCTTTAAAGCAGATTCTATCACACGGGGAGTGTTTTCCATGTCTATATTCGGATATAGATGTCCCCCGGGTTCCACCAAAATAAATGGTTCTATCTGGCAGAAACCATGACAGCCAGTAATCCTGAGACTGATTTTTCCTTGAAGGCTCCGTTCAATAATGTAGCGTTTTATTATCCTGATAATATCGTTTGCTCCACTTGCTTGGCCGCATGTTCCAGCGCTTACAACCAGAGTTGGCTTGTCATACTGAACATCCTTTTCGCTTAGAATGCGATGACGAAAACCGGTTAATTCACCTACGGATGTTAATTTTCTCATATTATTAGTTACTCCTTATATAACACGCAATCCAATCATTAGCCAAGCGAAGTCTCTCCCAAATCCAGCATGTGGCCTTTGCAGCCGCTGCGGGAGCAAATCTGAACTATACCGCCGCCGCGCACAATCATCGGTACCATAGGCGCTCCGCACTCCGGGCAGCTAAAAGCGCCAAGAAGTTCGGTGTGGCAATATGGACAGAAGAAATCTGCGATTGTATCTTCCGGAATCTTGTATTCGGATGAAACATTATAACTGCCATACAAACTTGACAATGTAAGCCAGCCATGCTGTTGCCCGAATGAAACAGTTACTCGTATCGAGGGGTAGCCATCGATAAGATGATTGGGATCCATCAAGCTGTGATTGCATCGCGAACAGCTAACCTCCATTGGAAATACTCGTTGGTCTGTTTCAATTTCAATCTTATCAAGACCTTCCTGTACCTTGCTTAGAATCCGTTTTACATCTGCCGCTTTAACATTGGAAAAATAATGACCGTCAACTACAACAATCGGTCCCAACGCGCAGGCGCCAAGACAATTTACAGTTTCTAAAGTATATTCTTTATCTGCGGTTGTCTCACCTGCCTTAATACCAAGCTGCTGCATAAACCCCTCAGCTATAATAGGCGCTCCACGAACATGGCAAGCTGTGCCAAGGCAGACAGATACGAGATGCTTACCTCTTGGTTTCAGGCTGAAAGATTTATAAAATGTTGCCACCCCATAAATATCAACAAGCGAACGGCCTGTTTGTTCGGCTACCGACCTTAAGACCTCCTCGGGAAGATAGCCATAGCTGGCTTGAACATCCATAAGAATGGAAATAAGCCCTCCCCGTTTTCCGGAATGCTTTTCTAAAATTCTCGCAACATCAATTTTATCCATATTTTATCCTGCTTTAAAAACCATTGAAATATATTAAAGACACATTAACTGTTAACAATACTCCTCGCAATGCCAGACACCTCCATCGGGTTTAGGCAAAGTGCAAGTATCACGGTTCGCACAGTTGCAGCATAACCCTAATGACTTGTCGTATTTTATTTCTTCTGATTGTGAAATATCATCACCTGCTTTTTTCCCCGGAGGAGGCATGTAATCATCGAATTCCTCACAATACCAGATAGGTCCTTTTTGGCTTTTTCGCCGCACGCATGTTGGAGCATGATTACAAGTTGAGCACAGATCCTGATATTTATTAATCTCTGCCATTTATTATCCTTGTCAACTTCCCCTTCAACATTTAACAAATTGTTCCTATGGGAAAATTCCTCTCTCTTTATAGACCTTCTCCAAACGAGAGAGTGCTACCACATAAGCGGCTGTTCGCAAATCGACAAAGTATTCCCGAGCGGCACGATGCACTTTTTCATAAGCGTAAACGATTTTTTTCTGCAATTTAGCGTCGATTTCCTCAAGTTCGCAAAATTCACTTCGTTTGTTCTGAAGCCATTCGAAGTAGCTGACAATTACACCACCGGAATTGCAAAGGATATCCGGGATTAAATCTATTCTTTTTTCTTGAAGAATCTTATCACCATCGATATCAGTAGGGCCGTTGGCTCCTTCCGCAACAAGTTTAACATTTAACCAAGGCGCTGTTTCTGCTGTAATTTGATTTTCCATAGCGGCTGGTATAAAGATATCAGCCTTTGTGCGCATGAATGTTTCATGGTCGATATTTTCAGTTTTTGAGAAACCCTTAACTCCTCCATGCTTTTTAATATAATCTGTGAGTTCATCAGCATCGATGCCCTTGAGATTAGTGACCGCTCCGGTAGCATCCTCAACAGCCAACAACTTAGAACCATGTGTTTTTAGTAATCGAGCCACCCAGGAGCCAACATTACCAAATCCCTGGATAATGTATGTAGCTTCTCCAATGTCAAAATTGTGATCTTTAGCCCAAGCCTCGATTGTGAAAACGATGCCTTGTCCGGTTGCCTTTTCACGTCCCTGACTGCCGCCAGCTTCAATCGGTTTGCCTGTTACCACATGTTTGCATCTCTGCCTTTCGTGTGGCGGTATAGTCGATAAATACGTATCGAGAATCCAAGCCATTATCTGGGCATTTGTATTTACATCAGGCGCTGGAATATCATATTCGGGCCCGATGTTGTTGCCCAGAGCAAAGGTGAATCGACGAGTAATCCGTTCAAGTTCTTTAAACGCATACTTTGAAGGATCAAGCTGGATTCCTCCCTTAGCGCCGCCAAAGGGGATATCAGCAATAGCGCTCTTCCAGGTCATCCAGGCAGCAAGGGCACGCACTTCATCAATATCAACCATCGGATGATATCGTAACCCACCTTTATAGGGGCCAAGTATATCGTTATGCTGTACCCGGTATCCGGAAAACACTTCGATTCGTCCATCGTCCATTTTTACAGGGAAATGGATTGTGATTTCGTTGTTAGTTGTTTGAAGGATTTTTTGTATATCAGGATCGAGATTTATTAAATCCGCAGCCTTATTGAACTGTTTGACTACATTATTAAAAAGACTTGGTTTTTTCTCTGGCATCTTTGAGTTATTGATTGCCTTAGCCTCTTTGTTTCTTGTACTTTTTTTTGCCGGCATGATTTTCTCTTATTTAAAAATCAGAGCTTTTCTTTTAATGAAAGAAACTCTAAATCTCCTAAACATATTCATTGCATTGCCAGATTTCTAAGCCGAGTTTTGCAAAAGAGCAAGTTTCTCGATTTTCACAATTAACACATAGCCCGCTGTATTTAGTTAATTCCGCCTTTGTTTTTAAAGACTCAATCAACCTATCATCTTGCGTTAGAATGCTATCACTAATGGTGCTTTTAATTGGAGGGGGTGTATAATCATCAAACTCTTCACAATACCATACAGGTTTTCCATGGGATTTCCGCCGTACACAAGTCGGCCCGTCGCTGCATGTAATACATATACCTTGTAGTGTGTCAATCATTCTATTTTCCTACTGGTAAAAATCAGCTTTATTGAAAACTGCTACCCTTTTATCATTATATCCGACATTTGCTAACGCAATTGTTGTGCCAGCTGCTATATTTCTGATTATTATTATACTTTTAGCGGATGCTTGAAAGGTTAAGTCGATGGTAAGCAACTAATAACATGATAAAACTAATTGTTTTGAAATTCCTGAATCAAGAATTAAACTTTGAAAACAGTAGATAATAATGGGGAATTGTGAACCACTGGGGAGAATTTCCCCAGATTTTAAAAAGTAATGAGCAAAGTTATTTAAGTTAAAACTATTTTTATCCGTTTCAGGGAATTAAGAGAAAAATCTTCGCCCTCTGTAAACGGCGGTTGAAAAGTGTACCAAGTGGCAACCCCAAAATCTGTCGGAATTGCATGAAAATCCTGCCAGACAGGCACAAAAAAATCCCGAAAATCGGAAAATGTCTTCAGGGTTATTAGTAGCGGCGCAGGGATTTGAACCCCGGACACGAGCGCAATAGTTTTTGTAACCTGTTTATTGTCAATAGAATACATTCTATACCTCAGAGTCTCATTGAGTTAGTTATTCCACCTGGTTTTATATTCTTTTATATTTTTTTATCTCTTTTGGTCTCGGATGGACACTGAATGGACACTACACTTTTGTCCATGTTTAAGGTCTGATCAAATAAGCATCGAGATATAATAATTTTAATTACCTTTTTGAGTTTTCGATCTGGCTCATTTAAGCAATAGCATCTTTCTTATTTTAGAATATCTTCCAGCTTGAATCTTGTAGAAATATAATCCAGATGGCAAACCCGAAGCATCCCATATCACCTTGAAATAGCCCGCTTGTTGATATTGGTTAACTATAACATCAATCTCTCGCCCTAGAATGTCATATATTGAGATTTTAATGAACGACTCTTTGGGAATTCCGTATTCAATATTAGTAATCGGATTAAAGGGGTTGGGATGATTTTGTGCTAGAAAATAACTATCAGGTATAATAATATCCATATAGTTTAATCCAACAAGACAATCATAAGGCCAGATAAAACGATATCTCTCATTTGACTCAATGGAATCTGGTAAAGATATTGCCCTAATCCACCATGAAGCTGTATCACCTACATTAATATTTAAATCAGCAGAACAGATATTAGTTCTAGCATAAATTATATTTGAATTCTCCCATAATGATTCTGGTTGTACCACCATAGAATCTAAGAAGTTAAAATTAATTTCATAAGATATTGAATCAAGAGGATCTGGATCCTCAGAAGCCTGCCATCTAACTAAAACTATATTTGAACTATCTAAATTATCCCAAATTGTAGGATAGATAAGACTAAATGGTATCGGTGTCTCAGGCAAATAAGTATAGAAGCTAAACGTGTTACTAGCCATCGTACCATCTGTATTCGTATCTTTCGCTTTAACTGTCCACCAGTATTGATAGTCATCAATCAGATTGATTACCACTGCACTTGTGTCTATCACAACATAAACTGTATCAGCTGTACTCAGATCAGCCAAGGTATCATAGTAAACCTCGTACCAGATTGAATCTCCAGGATCCAGATTCTCCGATTCATGCCACACTAATTCTGTTTCCAATAACCATACTGTATCCTCATCAATGGGTGATACTAAACTGAAAGATCCCGGAGCATCGTTTAGATACACATTGAATGACCAACCTGCTTCAGGTTCACACCAAGTTGTATTATTAAATCTGTCTACTGCCTCAACTTTCCAGTACAATGTGACATCATCAGGTAAATCAAGCAACAATCCACCAGTCTTTTTTCCAGATAGTTTAGATGATCTACCTGTTTTCCAGTACAAAGTGACATCATCGAGTAAATCAAGCAATAATCCACCAATCCTCTTTCCAGATAGTTTAGATGATCTACCTGTATCATAGAACAGCAATGACCATAGGTCGGTGATTACATATGATGTATCAGATGTGGAATCAATCCAAGCATTAACAAATTGCGGGTTTTCAGACCAGTACACGCGATAATAAAGAGAATCTCCGGGATCAGAGTCAGATGATGGATGCCAGCTAACAGTTACCTCACTTACATCAAGCGTATCCTCATCAGGTGGGGAAGCAAGGGTAAAAAATACTGGTGATTCGGGAAAATAAGTACTAAAAGCTAATGTATCATCTGCCCAAGTTCCGCTTGTATTAGTATCTTTTGCTTTAACTGTCCAGAAATACTGCTTATCGTCAATTAATGAAGAGATACTAAATGATGTGTCAGTAATGTCTTGAAATACAATTGCTGTACTAAAGTTAGCTAAGGTATCATAGTAAACCTCATATAAAACTGAATCATAAGGATCGGGATCTACAGAATTATGCCAATATAACTCCGTATTTAGATTCCAAACAGTGTCTAAATCTACAGGCAAAATTAAGTCAAATGAACTGGGATAATTTCCTTCACTTAAGTTAATTAAGATAGAAATATTATCGGAAAGTAGATTTGCTGTTGCCAGGTCAAAATCGCCATCTCCATCAAGATCGATAGAAAAAACAGATTTCGGAAATCTCCCAATACTATAATTGCCCTCTGGTTCAAATAGCCCCTCACCATCATTTAGTAGAATCAAAACATTATTGGAAAAAGTATTAACTACAGCCAGATCTTTGTAATAATCTCCGTTAAAATCAGCTGAGTAAACAGATTCAGGTCCATCTCCAACGCTATAATTGGCAGCTGATTCAAAAGTACCATCACCGTTATTAATAAGAATCGAAATATTATCGGATCCAAAATTAGCAACAGCTAGATCGTTGTTGTTATCATTATCAAAATCAATTGAACAAATAGACCATGGTCTGTATCCTACAGATGGACTTAAGGGTGTTGAATAAAAAGTACCATCACCATAGTTCAAAAATATTGTTATATTGGCTGAATGTTGATTTGCTACTGCTAAATCTATGAAAGTATCATCATTTAAATCTGCAGAACAAATGGCTTGAGGAAATAATCCTGCATTATAACTACTACCTGACTCAAATTGCCCTTCGCCATTATTAAAAAGAACTGACACATTATTGGTGTTCCCATTAGCTGTTGCCAGATCAATATCATTGTCGCCATCAAAATCAGCCAAACAGATGGAATTAGGATTCTCGCCAACTTCAAAAAAAGCAACCGAATCAAATGATCCATATCCATCATTGAAATGAATTGAAACCTGACTGTAATAGCTGGCCACAGCAAGATCAATATAATTATCACTATTTAAATCAGCCGAAGCAATTGATTGAGGATAAGTAGCTGTATTAAAATATGAGATCGAATCAAATAACCCGCAATCGTGATTAAACAAAATCGAAATGGTGCTAGATGAGCCATTAGTTACCGCTAAGTCATTATCGCTATCGTTATCTAAATCAATTGAAATGATATTACCGGGATTGTTCCAGGAACCATAATTGACTGCAGGCCTAAAAAGTTGCGAAGGCAAATGTGTGTAAAAGCTTAGCGAGTCGCTTGCCCAAGTACCATCGGTGTTTGTATCCTCTGCTTTGATTGTCCAGTAGTAACGGTGATCATAAAACAAGGATGAAATAGTAAAAGATGTGTCAGATATGTTTTCAATTACAAAGGCTGTACTTAGATTAGACAATGTATCATAATAAATACTATACGTTATTTCATCATTTGGGTCAGGATCAAAAGAAGATTCCCATAATAACGAAGCAGTCAAGTCCCAAGAAGTATCAGATTCTGTAGGAGAAAGTAAATCAAATGGCAAGGGTGAATCATTTATATAAACACTGAAAGACCAACCTTCTCTTGGTGTACACCATTTATAGAATCCTAGTGCATCTTCAGACCTAATTTTCCAAAATATAATCGTATCATCTGGAAGATCACGAGATTGTGAACCGTAATCTTCATCTTGAACATAAGTTTCTTTCATAGGAATAGCATTATTACTTTTGGGATCAAATTGAGGTTGATAAATTTGATTTTTGTTTTGTTTTGTAGGATTATGACTTTTTTCATCGTTTTTATCATTAAGAGAATTTTTAGATACAATTCCCGTTTTACTTAAATTGCTAGACTCAAGAACTAATCTATTAATATTGTCTAAAATATAAGTTGTATCTGCTGTAGAAATACTATCATGCCAACCAAAATCGGGATCTAGAGTCCAGTATATCCAATATGTGATATTATTGCCATCAAGATCTAATGATGAATTCCAGGTTAGTTCTACAGAATCACTATTTACTACATCTTCGTCAATTGGAGATACTAATAAAAATTCCAAAGGAATATGATTGTTTGATTGGTCGAAATACAATGCCCCCATATCAGCTTGAGTTCCATCAGGGTCAAGAGAATCAGGATGAGCGATATCAATGCATGGGGATTCTATATGAAGATTAAAATCGTTATTCAGAGGATCAATAAAATAAGGATCGGTATTGATATTTCCTATACCAACCCATCCCCCTTCAATGTTTGAGTAAACAACAGATAAGGTACTAGAAACATGATATATTTCATTTCCTATATTGGCATTATTATTCCAACAAATTAAGTTGACAATTTCTGCATTAGACATACTACATAAGACTCCTCCACCAATTGTTGTCGCAGAGTTGCCATAAATAGTATTATTATTCAAATATGCGTTTGAATTATTAATAAAGGCTACCCCACCTCCGCTACCATCGACAATATTATTGAATATGACATTTCTAGAAATATAGGCAGTCCCATTAGCCAAGCGAATACCTCCCCCTTGATTACTTGAATTGCTATATATATAATTTCCAGTAATAATAGGCGTACCAAAAACGCTAATACCTCCGCCATAATTAGCAGCATTTCCAACAATAATATTACTTCCAATAGAATCCGAACCGCCACTGAATATACCGCCGCCATTACTAAAAGCTAGATTATCGATAATTGTATTTTCTAGGATTTCTGGGCTGGAGTTAATAAAAGAGCTAATTCCTCCACCACTATTCGCCGTATTTAAAGTTATTATATTCCTGCATATAAATGGTGTCGAATAAAACAAACAAGCTATACCACCGCCTTGACTTGTTGACCCAGTAGCATGATTGTTTTTAATTGTATTATTCAGGATTTTGGGACTAGCATAATTATGGCAATATATCCCAGCCCCATTATAGGCATTTCCATTTTGGATGGTAAATCCATTGATTACAGATAAGCTATCTTCACCGTTTTGAAAAACAATCACTGATCCAGTAGAATCGCCATCAATTACGGTGTTATGAATATCTAATGTGTCTTCTGAAAAGATAAAACTGGAAGTGAGAAATATTCCTTTACCTTCAAAACTAATGTTCTCAATATAGGTGCCTTGCTGAACAAAAACCGTATCTCCGGATGCGGCGGAATCTATTCCTTCTTGAATCATTGAAAATGGATATTCTAATGTTCCATTCCAAGGACCAGATGTATTATCATCATCAACATACCACATAGTTCTATCTACAAATTCTGGCTCGTATACTCCGGCAGCCGTTGTCAATTCTCCACCATTAACAGTAATAGTTTGATTGGGAGGGGTTATCCAATCAAGTATCGAGCTGAATTCTACGATATGTTCCCCTTCTAATAATCCACTCTGAATATAATCGCTCTCATGCCATTCTCCGCCATCTACCTGCCATTGAGCTCCATCATCGATTGCTCCTTGAGGGAAAATAGTAATTTGTAGTGAACCTAGCTGGGATTCATATATTCCTGTAATTTCTGTAAGTCCATCTGAGTTTATTGTAACGACAATGTTATCAGGTGTATACCAATCAGCAATTGGTTTAAACTCTACCGAATATTGACCAATTGGAATTGCTTGTTCAATATAACCGCTATTTTGCCAAGTGGTTGTCCCAACGCGCCTCCATTGCGCTCCATCATTTACTGCTTCTTGGGGAAATATCATGACTTGCAGGGAACCTGTTTGTCGAATATATGTTGCATTTATAGATGTAGTTTCATTATTATTTATTATAACTTGCTGATCGGAAGACTCATTCCAACCTGTAATTGGTCTAAATTCCACAATATAAGTGCCGACAGGAATTCCTTGCTCTATAAAACCGCTGTTTCGCCAAGTGGTTGTTCCAATACGACGCCATTGTGCCCCTGCATCATTTGCTTTATCTGGTTCAATCATAACTTGAAGAGAACCAAATTCTCTAGATAAATTAGCTAAGTATTCCGCCCAATCAATCCATCTACCTAATTCAGGAACGTCTTGGTCAACTAACCACAGCCAATTGCCCCAATAAAAGAGATCAAAACTACTTAAACCTTCATCTGCTATTATACCAAGTACATTGAGTTGTGTTTTTTTCCATTCATTGTACTCTAGGCTGACAGTATCTGATAAATCCTCACTGATTAACGTAGTCGATATACCTACAGTCGGCATTACTTTCTGTTCAGTAGTATTATCTCCAAGAATCGATTTGATATCTGAAATATGACCCAGCACTTTCTGCCTGGCAGCGAACGGAATGTCATCAAAATTCTGCAACCACCTTGCTTGCCAATATAACATTGGTGAAAACACATCAAGATAAGGATTAAGCTGTTGATAATCCTGCCCACTCCAATTTGAATCTGATGGTGGGAATACATAACCGGCCAATTCAACCTCAGATGGAAGCACGGTTCGTACACCTTCAACAAATGCAGTAATACTTGAAGGGCCATGTTGACCAGCAGTGAATCTAAAATGATCAATAGTCAACCTGTTCGGAGTAAAATATGGTGATTGAATCGCTTCAGATATTAAGTTATTTATATATATATGGGCATTTATGCTATCAGCGTCAATAAAGTACTCAGGTTCGGCTGGATCGGCTTCGGGAAGCAATCTCCATTGCGGATGATCAAACATCGATTGAGCAGAATCAGAAAACGTTGGAAACCAGGGATTTATATTTATTCCGATGTTTTGGCCATCGGTCTGCGCTTGGCTATACAAATCATAAGAAAGGGGATTTTGAGCATGAGTTGTCGCAATTACACTATTGAATAATACTTGACCACGAATAACTGAAGGCCATTGTCCTTCACCGTCATCTAATTTAATGTTCATAGATATTGAATTTATATTTCTATCTGAAAACTCTTGTAATACTGTTTGCACCGAGCTAGGATCTGAGAAACTAAAGTTGAACTGACTTTTCACAATAATATTATTTAAAATAGGGAAATCACCTACAGCTAATAATGGGATTTCTGGATACTCATTTGATGTAAATTCTGCTAATATATCATTTTGAGAATTTTGTAGCCAAATTCTAGTATCATAAGCGCCACTATAATCTGATTGGTGTACGGTCCATAAAGGTAATAAAACAGTAGTGTAACTTGACAGTCCAGGAATATCGAAACTATAAGAATCAACTCCTCCAACAAATTCATTAAGCGGAGAAAGAAAATCGATATAAAAATGAACATTATTTAGCGGATCAGGTGAATTATTGTATAATTCAATTGTAGCGTAAATCGTTTCGCTTTTCCGGATTCTCTCAGATTCAAAATTCACAGAAGTAAGAGAAACATCGATTGATCCTTCAATAACCTGGAATGCACCCTCTGACCAGTTTTCATCAAAGTAATCATCGCCAGTGCTATACATAAATACTTTACAATAAAAGCCATAAAATCCTAAGGGTATATCAAATCCCGGCTCCCAAGATAACTCGACTGCCCCACTTTGGTTGGGATTTAAAGTAATTGGTGCCCTTAAAGGAAGCCAATCATACCATTCGGTACCACCATTTAATATTGATGATCCGCCAATATAAAATGTCCAAGTTTGATTGCCAGTGTTTCTCAGTAATATTGTTGAGGTTATAGATTCCAGACCTCTAATGACTTCAATTTTATCGAAAGTTACATTTAGTATTTCAGCATTAATGATAGGTTCCGGCTCTGTATAAAAATCCCAAACAGGTCCTTCGGATATACCGCCGTTATGGTCACTAACCTCGACTTTCCAATAATAATGCGAATCGTAATCCAGTAAACCAGGATCGGCATTGGAACCGGTTTCATCATCTTTTATTATATTATCTGGAGATGAATTTTCTTCAAAATAAACAGTATAATATAAAACATCTCCATCAGGATCATTACAACTCCAATCAAGATTAGTCGTTATCGAAATATCTGTTTCATTGTCTTCAGGTTCTTCATTGTATGGCGGGTTTGGCTCATGATTATAATCGTAAGTAATCCATAGTTCAAAAAAGTAAATGGAACCGACATCACCTGATACATTGTCCCTTATACATAAAAACCATTCTTGATTTGGTGACGCTCCATCCCATAGATGCATATTGTTTCGGGCTTCATGTCGTAGATCAGGATCAGAAGGTAGATCGCCTTGATAGTACAGGGGAAAATCATGCCAATGATTATCATATAAAGTCGTAAGCCAAATATTAAGCTGGGAAGGGTCAGTGTGTTCGAATTCGTAGTAAATTCTTACATTAGTAATATATGCCCCATCTGGCGCTCCATAGGATAACAAATCGCTATATACATACCCATTAGGATAATCAGGAATGTCAAAATCGTAAGGATTGTATTCATTCCATACATCGGCATGAGAAAAAGAAGAAAAACATACAACTATAAGTGTTGAAAATATTAACTTTATAATTATTGATCGCAAGGGCATTTAATCCTCCATTTTCCAACCAGTTTAAATGAAAATAACAGAGCCCTTTCACTTAAAAATTTTAATGATGCATACGATTAAAGCTCTAAATCAATCTTTGTTCCAATATAAAATTAAGCTTTTTAGAGAAAATGTCAATGTTTAAATAGAATAAATTCACTATTTCACTTATTATAATTACTTATATGTTAAAGC
>JAGGSN010000132.1 GCA_021159005.1 Candidatus Zixiibacteriota bacterium
GTTGACGCAGAAAGCGCCTCCCTCTTGACATTCGAAAGAAGTCAAGTAAAGATTTGTTTTTACCATAAAACAATCAGGGAGGCACAAAAAATGTGTCAACAAGATTATAACTACATTGGGCTTGATGTCCACAAGAAAACGGTAGCATTTTGTGTGAAACGAGCAGACGGGAAAATAATTAGTGAAGGTGTAATCCAGGCTCAAAAGGCAGCGTTGCAGGAATGGGCATCGCAACAGGTTGAGTCATGGGATGGTTGCATGGAGGCAACGATGTTCAGCGGATGGATCTACGACACTCTGAAGCCATACGCGAATGAATTGAAGGTTGGTCATCCGTTCAGAATTGAGGCGATATCGTCGGCGAAGAAAAAAAGCGACAGGATAGATGCATCGATGCTGGCTGATCTGTTGAGAGCGAATTTATTTCCGGAAATTTATATGGCTCCACCGCATCTTAGAGATTTAAGGAGTCTTCTGAGATATCGGAATTTAATAGTTCGCGAAAGCACGCGAATGAAAAATCGCCTGAGTTGCCTGTTGATGGAGTGCGGTGTTGAGTATGACAGCAAACGTCTTCATGGCAAGGGGTATTTCGAAGAACTCCTGAAGGAACTTGAGGAGGTGCCGGAATCTGTTATGTTGATGTTGAGGATGAGCCGGACGAGTATAGAATCATTCAAGTCTGCCCAGGCAATGATTTTAAAGATTCTGATGAAAGACAATGCGCTAAAAAAACGTGTTGAATATCTGATGACGATTCAAGGTGTTGGTGGGACAATGGCGCTGACATGGGCATGTGAGATCGGGGAGATATCGCGGTTCACATCAAGAAAGAAACTAATCAGCTATTGCGGATTATGCGGACGACTGGACGAATCCGCCGGCAAGCGTAAACGAACCCCCTTGTCGAAGCAGTGCAACCATCATCTCCAGACGATGTTGATTGAGGTTTCGAAACTTGCGCCGAGGTACAATATCGAATTGGCGATGGTTTATGATGGGGAAATTGGAAAGGGAAAGAATAGAAACGAAGCGACAATAGCGGTCGCGCGTAAACTTGTGGGATATATGTTTGCGGTCGACAGAGAACAAAGACCGTTTGTTGTAACAAAAAGCAGTTAACATGCGAAAACCCCGCTGAGCCTCTCTGGTTGGGACTTGGCAAATGGTCGAATGGCCATGAGGCTTACTTGGGACTGTATTGAGGTCAGCGGGTGGACACAAACTTAAACTTATGCGAGGGCTCAAGCCAGTACAATGAAAGAGACCTGTAAAAAGAATCAGGCTGTATGATGGCTTCTGCCGTAGGCAACTAATGGATGTCTGGTCGTTAGGGACCGAAAGTCGAAAATTGCTCGCATGTTGCAGCTAATAAAGAAAAAGGGAGGCAGACTACAATCTGCCAAGGGAGATCTTGTGACCCTATTGACAAATACTTATCATGGATGTCCCAAC
>JAGGSN010000133.1 GCA_021159005.1 Candidatus Zixiibacteriota bacterium
TGCTGCATATCAACAAAACTGTTTATCAAATTATGCGTTAACTGTCAAAGCCGGGTTAACTCAAAGGTGGATAACAAGAATACCGTGCCCCGTGTCCGCAGACAGGCGGGCGCCGGCAGGCAGGAGGTGTCGGCATGACCAATCTCTGGATTCCCAATCAAGTTGGGAATGACGCGGGCAGTGTGGGAATGACATCACTATTGCATCCGCCTAAGACGGACAAAAGATGAACATGTCGTCGTGAATCGACGTCATTACAAATTGCATCCGCCTAAGACGGACAAAAGGCATGACATTGTGCCAACTGAAAACATGAGGCATTGCATCCGCCTAAGACGGACAAAAGCCTGGACAGTAGTGATTTATTTATTAAAATTAGTTGGAATTAGCCGGGATATTTAAAACCATTAAATACGGTTCATTTTAGGGCATATTGTTTGCTTTAATCGATTATAAAATTATATATGTGTCAAATATAGTCAAATATGGGCAAATTAGATTTTTAACAATGAGAAAAGCAAATAAAATATTTAGCTTAAAAAGGAAGATATTATGTATAAATCATTAATAATTATTTTAATACTGTCTGTCTGTCTAATTGCTGTTGCCGCTGCCGACCAGACCGAGCTTATCGTAAGACAGACAGCACAGGGCTGTCAATACGAACATGCTGTTCAGCCAATGAGTATTCAGGAAGAAATAATAGCCTATGATAGCGCCCCTGCTGTTTATTGGTCGGGTTTAACTGATGAGGGTACTATGTTTTCAGTTCGTTTTACTCCTCCTCAACCCTGTTCACTTTCGTATATTCAGATTGTAAGTTATGGTGTTCCGGGTGAAGCAAAAATCCATATTTTTACGGATGATGACGGTACGCCAGGCGAGGACTTAATTACGCCGTTTATAGCTTATTTTAATGCAGATATTCAATATCAAAGGATAGATTTACCTTCGCCTATTAATGTTGGCTTGGATGATTTCCATATTGCGGTCGAATATACGATACAAGCGGGTATTGGTCCCTATGTTACCGGCGACAATGACGGCGTTACTGAAGACCGTTCCCTGTATAAAACTCCGGAAAACAATAACTGGACAGTAGTTACAGTCGACTTGAATTTTCGCGCGGGCGTGATATACTATGGCAATGACCAGGTTGCGCCTGCCTTTGTCCATGCTCAGCAAATTTTCGGTTTTACCCAAGATAGCGAACATGTATTAAGCGCTGAAATTACCGATGCCGCAGGTGTCGCTTCCGCAGACATTCACTATTCCAGCGATGGCATCAATTGGGCAATAATCGCGATGACCAACATCAGCGGCGATACCTGGGAAGGCGCTATACCCTCTCAGGAAACCGGCTCCACTATATTTTATTATTTATCAGCTATAGATAATTCGCTATATTCAAATGAGGGCTTTGAACCACCGGCAGGAGAAAACGATCCCTACCCAATGGATATTATCGATGGCGCTGAAATTTTCTATGATGACGGCACTCCCGAAGCCTGGTGGATTGTCGATACATCCTACAACGATAACGCCTTTGCAATTAAAATGACCCCCTCATCTTATCCGGCGCAAATACTTATGGCTCGGGCTTTTGTTTCTGATGATACACCGTTTACCTTTACTGTTAACAGCGTTTCCGCCAGCCTCCCGGGCGATGTTCTGTCCGGCGGCGAAGATGTTCCAGCGGTGCGTCAGGAGCATGGCTGGGCGATTGGCGAATGGGCAAACGGCCCGGTGATATATTCCGGCAGTTTCTTCCTGATTTTACACTGGAATCCGGAAACTCCGGGCGATCCGGGTGTAGGCCAGGATACCGATAATTTAATTTACCACTCGTATTGGTATCATGGCGATATCTGGAATACAAGCGCCGAGGGCGAATGGATAATGAGATGCATCGTCCATACAAGTATAGGAATTGAAGAACTAAGCAGCGATATTATGGCGCCTGCCGAATTTGCACTGGCAGGCAATTATCCGAATCCATTTAATCCATCTACCGAAATTAAATTCGCAGCTCCCGTTTCCGGTAATGTAACGATTGAAATCTTCAATATTGCCGGCCAGCTTATTAAAAACGTATTTAACGGCAATGTCAATGCTGGTATTCATTCTGTAAATTGGAACGCTGCGGACAACAGCGGCAATAATGTTTCCTCCGGAGTTTACTATTATAAACTTACTGCAGGCGATAGAATTGACACTAAGAAGATGGTTCTTTTGAAATAAGAAATGAATTATGTTGAGCATTTAGAGTTAAGAACATGCCCCTGGCCCCTCTCAAGAGGGGAATAAAATGTTGACGCACGTGGACGTACACCAACCACCCTAATCCTTTTCAAGAGGAGAATATATAGATACGGGGCACGCGAGGACGCGTGCTGCTCACCCGAACTCTCCCAAGAGGGGAATAATATCTGCATTAACACGTTATGTGATTATGCAATTTTAAAGTTCCCCAATAGAGGCAGGGGACTTACGTGCCGAACGTCGGCTAGTACTTTATCGCTTGTCAAAGTCCCCGCCAGTGGCGGGGGATTTAGAGGTGTATTGATGGTTGTAATAATGAAAAAACAGCACTACTGTCCGGCCTTTTGTCCGCCTTAGGCGGATGCTATAATGATGTCATCCCCACACTGACCACGTCATTCCCACACTGACCACGTCATTCCCAACTTGATTGGGAATCCAGAGATTGGTCATGCTGACAGCTCCTGCCTGCCGGCGGGCATGGCTGCAAAATTTGAGTTCAATCAGTCGTGCTGATGGATGTCCCGCCAGTCAGCAACCCTAAGTATTATCAAAACGTATCAACAATATCATAAGAATGCAATCAATTGCGCATCAATATTAATGTGCCTCTGAATCATTAAATGCAAGCCTTGGGGAGAGACCCATAACATTATAATACATAAGATGTTATATATATTTTTCTTTTATGATTGAATATCTTGCTTGCTGGTCTATCCTTTGCATTTAATGAGATAAAAAGGAGATAAATTTATGAAAATACTGTTAATGGTTCTTTCGATAATGATGATAATTCACCCTCTTTACTCCTCGGAGATACCGGAGTTTTTAGCTCAGGCAGAGGGAGAAGTCGGTGTGATATTGAAAATCGCTGATAAACCGGATGATGTTGTCAAATTGATGGCATACCAGAAAAGCAATATAACGATGAAGGAAAAGCATCAAAAAATCATTAATCATTTTAAAAACAAAGTACGCAATTCGCAGATGCCTATTAATAATATTATTGAGAATAACCGCGATTTAATTTCAGCTTATAAAAGCTACTGGATTAGCAATGCCGTATATATAAAAGGGGATGCCGAATTTATCAGGAATCTCGCCGCCAGAAATGATGTCGAATATGTATTTAAGAATTTGCCTTTGGTTTTAGTCGAGCCGGTCGAAATCGGAACTGCCTCGCAATCAGAGACTGGCGCCGAACCGGGATTAGATGTTATCGGGGCAAGAGATGCCTGGCAAATGGGACTTACCGGCAAAGGCAGACTTGTCTGCAACCTCGATACCGGCGTCGATGGCAATCATCCGGCGCTGTCATCCTCATGGCGCGGCGCAAACGGGGCGTCGGATTCAGCCAGCTGGTTTGACCCATATACTAAAACAACACAACCGGTAGACTACCATGGGCATGGCACCCATACCATGGGAACTATAGTCGGTCTTGATGGCGCTGATACTATCGGAGTCGCTTTCGGCGCTCAGTGGATAGCCGCCGGAGTAGTAGACAGAGGCGGCAGTGTAGATCGCACTATTGCCGATATTCTTTCGGCTTTTGAGTGGGCGGCAGACCCTGATGGCAATCCCGCGACATGCGACGACCGACCGGACGTAGTCAGCAACTCGTGGGGGATCCCAGCTGGTTTTTATGGCGCCTGCGATATGACATTCTGGGATGCCATAGATAACCTTGAGGCATTAGGGATTGTCTGTTTATTTGCCGCCGGCAATGAGGGACCAACTCCATCAACAATCAGGACGCCGGCCGATAGAATCACAACGCAGTTTAACGCCTTTTCGGTGGGCGCTGTTAATAGCGACAATTTGGAGATAGCCTCGTTTTCCTCAAGGGGACCATCGGGCTGTGATGGACTGACAATCAAACCTGAAATTACGGCGCCGGGCGTCAATATCAGGTCTGCCAATGATGGCGGCGGGTATATAACGATGAGCGGCACCTCGATGGCAACACCTCATATTGCCGGCGCGGCGGCATTACTGCGTCAGTTTAATCCCGAAGCTTCGGTAGAACAAATCAAAGGGGCAATGATAGCCGGCGCTATTGACCTTGGCGATATCGGCGAAGATAATAACTACGGCTATGGGCTTGTTAATATAATGAATTCGATTTATCATATGCCGCCGCCCAACCATCCATTTATTCATATTATCAATGCAGCTGCTAATAGGGATGGCTCTATAATGACTGGCGATACAGTAAGTATATCATTTGTTTTGGAAAATATCGGTTCCGAATCAAATATCAATGCGGTTATAAACACCGATTATCCGGATATCGAAATTATAGAAAGAGATGCCGCTTTAGGCGCGATTAGCTATTTGGATACGCTTGAGATTACAGCTTTTTCGATAGTAATCCCCAATAGCATTCAAGATGATTTTATTCCGTTCACAATTGAATTTACTGACGGCAACTGGTCGCAGGTTTATACTTATAATCTTAGTTTGGATATTCAGGTTGAACCGGCTGTCGCCACTATCACTACCGATGTGCTTACCATGAGCTTTTCAAATTTCGGCCAGTTTGGCTTGGGCGAAAATTCGATTAATCCGGCAGGCGGCGCGGGTTTCAGGATTCCCGCTGACGGCGATGATTTCGTGAAAGAAGCCGCGCTTTTAATCTCCGTAGATAACAGGGTTTCTGACGGAGTCCGTGATATTGCCAATCGGCCGGATAATGATTTTACGCCTTTTAGCATGCCGATTGTAACCTATCCGGGGGATTACGCTGATTATGACGGTATGGCGCAGTATTCCGACTCGGCCGCTGAGGAGCCTATAGGGCTTATAATATCGCAAAGATGTTATGGCTGGAGCGCGCAGGCAAAGTTTATCACAGTTGAGTTTATCATTCATAATATATCCGGCGCCCAGTTAGAAAATCTTCAGGTTGGCTTATTCTGCGATTGGGATATGCCCGCTTCCTCCGGCTTGGATGATATCGTTAGCTTTCACGATGTTCTGTCTTTGGGTTATTTTCAGGATAGCAACGGGGAATGTATTGGGCTGCGTTCGATAACATCCCCAGCCAGTTCATACCGCGCAATCGATAATGATGAGGTTTTTGGTGATGGATTTTCGGAGGCTGAGAAGATTCGGTTTATGACAGAAGGATTTATTCAAACTGATTATCCGACTCCCGATAATTACTCGCATTTGTTAAGCGTGGGACCATTTTCGATTGCTGATGGCGATTCGGAGGTTGTGGCTTTTGCCTTTGTCGCCGGCGAGTCGCTGAATGATTTATATACTCAGGCTGATTTGGCTTTTCAGATGTATCCAAATTTGACGCATACCCAATATCATGACTTGGAACTGCCGGAAGCAATCATACTCAGGCAGAATTACCCGAATCCTTTCAATGCCTCAACTACGATAAAGTTTGAATCGGATAATCCATCCCAATTGTCGATTTATGATGTATCCGGTCGTTTGGTGAAGCAATTCGATATTCTGTCAACCGGATTAAATCAAGTGGTTTGGGATGGCACAAACCGTTGGGACAAAAATGTTGTATCAGGCGTGTATTTCTACAGATTGTCATCCGACGGTAAACAGGATGTTAAGAAAATGATATTCTTGAAGTAGCCGTTATCCCGGATTTAATAAAATATATACTCTGTGGGCGGCACACGTATTCGTGTGCCCCTACGATTCACAAGCAAACTACTCACACGGCGGCCAGCCGGGCGGCGGCTCGGCCGGACAATCACCCGCGACATACCATGCCGCCGGATAATCAGGACAAAACGAATACGGTATAATACCTTTGAAATGATTCACCAAACGGGTAACATCACTGCCCATAACTGTGCAGTCGCCATTGACATCCGCCGAACACCAGAAACCGTTTATCATACACGGCAGACTCGATGGTGAACCGGAAAAATAGTTCACAAGGTAAACAACATCACTGCCCATAACTACCGGAGGCCAGGCGCCGTTATACATGTTGACATCAGCGGCGCGATAATTATACACTTCCGGCTCAAGTACAAACGCAACTTCACTGATATGTTCTACGCTGGCATAGATCGAGCCAAGCGTATCGGCAACACCAAACGGATAGGCACCGGGATGAGCGCCAATTCCGATACAGGCAACCGTGTCATCAACTATCGAGGGGTTATTGGCAGCTTTCATGGCAAAGGTCAGTATCCTTGTCGGCAGTTTGAAATGAAGCCACGGCGAACCGGTTTGGGCATTGGCAAAGAACGAGATGCTCGACCAGCCTGTAGGATTAGGCGGTGAGCTATACACCCCATCAAACCCGGCGGAATCCCACTCGGTGAAGGGATAGAAGTACTTTGCCTTATCGATAAGCAATTCATCAATATATTGATCCTCGACCGCGAACGGCACATGAATATCGCCGCCGTAAGCCTCATCGGTGTTTTGCATATAGACATTCATATACAGCCGCTGATTGATAGCGCCTATCAGCGGAGAGTCATCGAGATTGCCGAACCAGAATACGACGTCTTCTTCGGCGTTTGGCCACATTATCATATCCTGATAGTTAGCCCCATTGCCTAAATATATTTCTGCCGTTGTATCTACATAATCAGCATGGCTGAATATTAATGACACATAACCAGTAGGCACATTTAATATTGAGTAAGAACCATCAGGATTAGTCCAGTCATCACCGATTATTGATGAGGTCGAGGAACCATTAGCAATCTCAATATGGACGTTATCCAATGGCACCCCATTGTTATCTGTAATAGTACCCGACACCATGCAATAACCGGGGGGGAAATCAAATAATATACAGGCATAATTATCATAAATGCCATAACCCACGCCGCCAAGAGTATCGCCCGCGCCAGCATTACCTGCGCCAAAGGGATCATGGCCGGGGCCCATCGCATCACAGAATGTCTGACCAAGATAATTAACATCATTAATTATATGCACTCGATAAGACAAGCCTAAAGTAGGAGCTTCCCAATGTCCCCATGGATTTACGGGTGTGTACATATTCGCATAACCCAAAAATGATAAACTGCACCATCCGGATGGCAGCGGCGAATCACAGTTAAAATTACAGAAATCGGCTTCATCCCACTCGGTAAATGGATAACTAAGCTGACAATCGCCAATATTAAACAAATCAACATAGGTCGTATTAATACCCAGAGGAAATATTAAATTAGCAGCCCAAACTGTAGTATCTCCGCCCATAAAATATACCGGAATATCAACCCACGAGTCAGGCGCTGCAGTCATTGTATCATGCCAGTTTATTCCATTGAAGGTACCGCCTGCCCATATATATACAGCATTTTCTCCCATTGAGATGTCCAACTCTACTGTATCGTAATCCTCAACTGTAACTCCACTATGAATAACATCAATATAGCCATAAATACTCCCATCACCTTCAAATGAAATATCATAGGTATCGGGAAATAAACCGGTTATGGTATATCTTCCCAAGCCGTCCGTTTCGTCGTTTTCCGATGTCGATAATGCGGTTACAGTTATACCCTCAACCGGCTCATTAAGCCAGTTTGTAACAGTACCAGTGATTACGCTATTACCAGTAGGAAAGTCAAAGTAAAAGGAAGCATAATGGTCATACACATTATAACCACCGCCGCCAAGAGTATCTCCGGCACAGGCGTTGCCTGCGCCATACGGATCATGGCCGGGACCTATCGCATCACCAATAATCATACCAATATAATTATCGGAGGTTATATGTACTTGATATGACAAGCTTAAGGTCGGAATCTCCCAATGTCCCCAGGGATTGGAGTCGCCGCCAGTATTCGAAAATCCCAAAAATGATAAACTGCACCAACCGGAGGGCAGCGGCGGATTGCAGTTGAAGTTGCAAAATCCGGCATCATCCCACTCGGTAAACGGATAATACATCTGGCTGGCACCTGCATTAAAAGCAGTTACATAGGTTGTGTTTATACCAAGCGGAAACAATAATGAACTAACCCAGACATCCGTATTCCTGCCCATCAGATAAACAGGAATATCAATCCACGAGTCCGGCGAAACAATCATGGTACTATTCCAGGTTAAGCTATCAAAACTGCCGCCTGTCCAAATATCAAGCCCCTCAACCTGTGCGGATGCACTAGCGCACAGAATTACCAATACCAAGATTAACAACTTCTTAGCCATTATTTACTCCTCTCGCTGCTTTTTTTAGATTATAAACATATCACTAATATCAATATTATTTTCAGAGGATGCCTTACACATCCTTAGCTATACCGAAGGACAAAATCAAATAAATCAGAATCTACTTCATTGTTTGCAAATATCATTAACAGTTACTCTTAACTATGTAATGATAACAAATACAACACATCTTTGTCAAGCAAAATTTTCATCAGGAGTCTCCCCATTTTTTTTATACAATCGCAGGTCGGGTTCTCCGCCTTAGGCGGACGAACAAGAAACCCGACACCTTTCGCAGCAATATGCCGCCCTTTCCCTTAGCAAATCACCTGTCACTGTCCAAAATGTCGGGTTTCTCCCTCCGGTCGGAACCCGACCTGCTAGAAATCGCTAAAAGTTTCCCCGTTTTTTCAAAAACTATGATTTCCACTTATTGAAAATGTTAACCCTATGAAACATACTATACTATAAAGATTTTACCGGAATTTTCGGGGAAACTCCTG